>NZ_JBCOCI010000009.1:57626-98306 GCF_040929485.1 Phocaeicola sp. RTP21198st1_B8_RTP21198_201120
TCGCATATTTGTTCGTTTTGAAACTTAACGAAACTCATAATTGGGCAAAAGCGATCTCGCTCCCTGTAACGAGTATGTTTGATGGTTTTCTCGGTGATGAAAACTCTTTTATTTTATTTCATGTAATTTGGTTTTTAATTTGTTTGTTCGAGGTTTCATTCGTTTATTTATTGATACATAAAATCACCCCTACAATAAAGCATTAACAATCAGCGCATTATGTATATTATTATATGGAGTAGGATATTGGTTAAATGCTAATAACATTGATTTGCCATATTTTATTGACACAACAATGTCTACCTTGATTTATTACCATCTTGGTTTTTGCTTCATGCGGAACAAATGGTACGGCATGAAGGTTTCACCGATATACTCATTATTCTTGCTTATTATCGCCATTGTTTTCATCGTTCTATTTCCCTCTTACGTTGACTTAAAATCAAACAATTTTCCATTGCATCTATTGTTGCTTTCAATGGTTTTTATTATGAATTTTTATTGGTTTATCAATTCATATTTTAATTCGAGAAAGCTGAAACTTATTCCATTGGATAAAATATTGATTTGGTGTGGAATTAACAGTTTGGCATTATTGGGGCTACATATATTATTTGTAGATACATTCTGGATCGTGCGCAATAAGTTACATCTTGTAAACTACAGTTGGACCATATTGGAATTTGCACTCATTGTTGCAATATGCTATTTTGCGACAACCTTAATAAAAAGATACATTCCGTCTGTATTAGGAAGATCATAAGCTTGCTATGAATAAGACATCGTCCGTAAATAATAAAAAAATATTCAAGAATACAGTGGCACTTTATGCACGTATGTTGCTGTCCATGATTGTATCACTATATACATCACGGATCGTGTTAAATGCACTTGGTGTAGATGATTATGGCATTTATGGACTTGTCGGCGGTATTGTTGTCCTATTTAGCTTTTTGAATGTAACGATGAGTGGAGCGACTTCACGCTTTCTTACAGTCGAACTTGCCAAAAATGACCCTCGACAACTCCAACAAACATTCAATACAGCCTTTATATTACATATAGGAATTGCAATTATAGTCTTGTTTTTGGCTGAAACGGTCGGACTTTGGCTGTTATTCGAAAAATTGAACATTCCAGATGAGAGAATGAGTGCAGCTGTTTGGGTGTATCAATTTTCAATAATTTCCTCAATGGTCAGCATCACTCAAGTTCCATACAATGCGACTCTTATTTCGCACGAAAAAATGGACGTGTATGCTATTGTGGAAATTGTTGGATCACTGTTGAAGTTGCTGATCGCTACACTTCTACTTATTACAGTATGTGATAAGCTCATTTTATATGGAGGACTTATGCTCTTATCTTCATTCTTGATTGCAATGACATATCGCATTTATTGCATTAGGCATTATGACGAATGCCGGATTAATTGGGAATGGAATAAGGTTATCGGCCGTTCTCTGTTTAGCTTTTCAGGATGGAATCTTTATTCCAATATTTGCTTTACTACTCGTCAACAGGGAACAAATATGTTGCTTAATATATTTGGCAGTACAGCTGTTAATGCCGCAGCCGGATTGGCAACAACTGTGCAACTGATGATTGAACAAGTATCAACCAATTTGGTAATGGCTTCGAGGCCGCAAATTATAAAGCAATACGCATTGACCGATTTCAATGCCATGATACAATTACTAAAGCAAACTACTTGTTTGGCAAATGTGTTATATCTGTTGGTTGCTATTCCTTTTATCTCTGAAATACATTATGTAATGAATTTATGGCTCGTGGAAGTTCCTCCATATACAATTGAATTCTGTATTTTATTGATAGTCTCAAGCTTCATATCATTGAATAATAATATTATATATATTGGAATACAAGCTGTCGGACGTTTGAAATTTTATTCATTTATGGCGGGGACAGTATCATTATCAGTCATTCCGATACTTTGGTTATTGTTTAGTAAAGGTATCGGCTTGACTTGGGCTTTTGGATTGCCTATAGTGAGCACATTATTGATTTATATCGTTTGCTCATATACACTCCATCATTATGTTGAAGATTTCAAACCGATACGTTTTTTCTTCACAACGATGGTAGTGAATCTTTTCATAAGTATTCCTTCTTTTACCGCAATCCTACTCATACAACATATCTTGGTTGAGTCCTTTACAAGAGTGATTATCGTGGCTCTTAGTTCTTCAATAATATTGGTTGTTCTGTCCTATTATGTGCTATTAGACAAAGAAAATAAGAAAAAAGTAAAAGCATTGATTTTAAACAAATTAAAACGATGAATAAAAACATACTTATAATTACTCCTTTTTTTCCGCCACAGACTCATGCTGCGGTATTTAGGGCATTTAAACTTGTAAAATATCTTAAACGTACAGGTTGGAATCCGATAGTACTGACGGTTAATCGTAATTATCTATATTTAGAAGATCCTGATTTGTTGGACGAAGTCCAAGACGTGCCTATTTATCAAGCCAATTATATAGAACCGACATTGCGCGGCCTTAGAATGTTGCTTGGAGGAGAAGATACTTCACTCAAAGCCATTACAGCCAAAGCAAAAACTATTGGTGCACAGTCAAAAAGCACGGATACAGTCACCTCTAACAAGCAATCTTTATTCGGTAAGTTTTATAAATATATACTAGACCGATGGATTCAAGTTCCCGACCGCTTTAGATTCTGGGAAAGAAGTGCCGTGAGGATGGGACGAAAAATAATTAAAGAACATGATATATCTATCATATATACCACTTGCCTGCCTTTTACCTCAAATAGAATCGGTATGCGACTTAAACATCTAACCGGAGTAAAATGGGTTGCTGATTTCAGGGATCCTACCACATACGCTAAGCGAATGTATTCTGATTATTTTCCTGTTTTTGCCAAGCAAAAGAAAATTGAACAAGATACTTTTAAATACGCTGATGCTATTACTGGTCTGTCGGGAGCATACCTGAATATATTTAATGATTTATATGAGGGACGATACTCAAATAAATCATATTTTATTCCAACTGGAGTAGATGATGATTATTTGCCTTCTTTTCAAAATAGAGAAAAAGAGAATTATATAATATTCGTGGGTGAATACCTCCATGAATATAAAGATAATTTCTTGAAAATATTTGCCGAAGCTGTCAATTCTAAGGAATTAAAAGGCAAGGGTTGCACCCTTAAAATTGTGGGTAATAAGAATATCAATCAAAAACAAACGGAAGAATTTGTCAATGATTTGGGAATCTGTAACAACGTGGAATATATCAATCATGTACCGCAGCGTAAATTGTATGAATTGATAGTTAATGCAAAAGCAGCAGTACTTATTCCCGGACACACGGCTTTATGGTGGACTAATTTCGCAAAAATGGTCGATTATATCGCATTACAAGTGCCTGTATTAGCAATGGTGCCCATGACTAGCGAAGCACGAACCGAATTGATAAAAGCAGGCATAGGTATTTTTATAGATACTCCTCAGCAAGGTGTTACTGTCATCAAACAAGTATTTAGCGAAAAATTTCCAATGACGGCAAACAAAGAATATTGCCGCCGTTACTTGGCATCGCAACAAACAAAATCTTTCATTGATATTTTCCAAAAAATACAATAGAGATGCATATAGCGTTTTTAACTACAGAATATCCGATATTGGGTATGAAATGTGGCGGAATCGGAATTTTTATCAAACATTTGTCTCATCTTATCGTTAAGAGTGAGACTGGTGTGAAGGTATCAGTTGTGTATTGGGGCAATAAGTTTACAGAAACTGTGTGGGACGATGGTATATCTGTGATACCTATAAACCAGCCTCATAAGTCTCCATTTTCTTCTTTTATCAATAGAAGGTATCTAAATAAAAAGTTAAATCTATTAGTGGCAAAGATTGGCATCGACCTCGTTGAATCTATCGACTGGGAGGGACCTTTGGCTTTTTGTAGTTTATCTGTACCAGTAGTTACAAGATTACATGGTTCAAATGTGTATTTCGATCATTTGTCTGGAAACAAAACTCCATGGAACGTACGGCTTATGGAATATAATGCTTTGCGTAATTCTGATGCCTATATAGGAGTTAGCCGACAGGCTCTCGACCTGACGGATAAATTATTCAGTCTGTCTTCGAATAAGAGAAAATGTGTAATATATAATCCTGTGGATATAAACATGCCCCCTCTTTCATCTAGTGACATGAACAAAAATACAATAACGATACTTTATTGGGGGACAATTGTTGAGAAAAAGGGGGTACTTGATTTGCCTCTTATTTTCAACAGGATATGCGAGCAAAACGACAATGTCAAACTCATTCTCATCGGACAGGATGCAGTAGTGAATGGTTCTTCGACATGGGAAAAATGCAAATCTCTCTTTTCAAAGCAATCGATCGGTTGTGTATCGTATTTAGGTCGCTTACCTTATGACAAGACTATGTCATACGCTAACAGTGCCGATATTTGCATATTTCCAAGCCATGCAGAAACTTTCGGTTTGGTCTTACTGGAGGCAATGTTACTGCGGAAGGCAATTGTTTGTTCCGATATCGATTGTTTTCAAGAGATTATAGGAGACAGTAACTGTGTTTGCAAATGCAGGGTGAAACGTATCGATGAATTTGCAGAGGCTTTGCAACGGCTAATCTCGAATCCCATTTATAGGTGTGAACAAGCCGACAGGGCTTATCTAAATGCAACTGCTAGATTCAACACCAACGAGATAGTGGCACAAAACATCGAATTTTACAATCGAGTTATAAGAGATAGCTCCAAACATCATGTAGAAGAATCCTAACTCAACTGCTTTATTAGAAAATTTAAACGGACTTTTTATTTATAAAATCACATATTCATACGAAGGGGAGTTAAGGCTTTTTTTGTATTGCCATCTTGAAGAAAGTCAAACATTTCAGTACAACTACGTAAAATATAGAAATGCTTCATTATAGTGAAATTTCTGATAGAGTATAATTCCTAAACGAAGTGATTAATTTCTTAACTCTTGATTCATATTATTCATAAACGCCTTATGCAAAAAGGGATAAGCATTATTTTGCCCACACTTAATCGGGCTGATTATCTGGCAAGTACAGTTGATTGCTTAATAGAGCAAGATTTTGGGGAGCCGTATGAAATAATTATTGTAGACCAATCGGCAGCCATTGACAGTACTATGTATAGTCGTGCAAAAGATAGTGATACATTGATTAAGTACTATCATGTGACTGAATTTAGAGGGCTACCTGAAGCTCGTAATTTCGGTGTGCAACACACACAATACGCCTACATCCTATTTCTAGATGATGATATCGAGTGTGACTGCAACCTGCTCAAAGAGCATTACAAGTTCTTGTCACAACCTGATATCGCAGTAGTGGCAGGGGGAATTACAGAAAAATATAAGAATAATCCCAAATCGAAAAATGTAGGCAAGTTCCATTTCTATACGGCAACTCCAGAACGGGGATTCCACATTAATCATAAAGAATATGTAGATCATGGCGGAGGTGGAAATTATAGCATAAAAAAAGACATATTTTTAGAAGTTGGTGGTGTTGATGAATATTTGAATTATGGAGCTGCTCTATATGAAGAAACCGAAATATGTTTACGAGTAAAGGAACTTGGATACAAAGTTTTTTTTAATTATGATGCTCATGTATGGCACTTGGCTGCTGATACAGGCGGTTGCAGGGTTCTGGATATCAATCGCTATATTGCTTCATTAGTACATAACCGGGCTTTATTGATTAGCCGTCATCTCAAATGGTATCATAGGCCGACTGCTTACATCTATTTGTTGCGTCTTGTTGCATCATACGCTTTTACTTACCGCAATCCCGGACTGTTTAGACTTTTTGCAAAAACTTATAAAGAAGGTTATAAAAAAGGAAAACTAACTCCTAAATATACTCATTATGCAAACATCTAACAAACACATTTTTATTGTAACCTATGATTATCCACCAAGTAATGGTGGTATTGCAAGGCTTTGTTTTGAACTGAAAAAATATTTAGAGAAAAAAGGACTGAATGTTACAGTCATTTGTCCCCAAAGTACTTCTACCGATGCAGAGGAGGATAATAATGTGGTGAGATTGCATGGAAGAAGAGGAATATTGGAGTTGCGTACATTGAAGTATTTACGCAAAAAAACTGTTCCCGGTGATATTGTAATTACCGGGAATTATCATCCAGAGGGAATGCTGTCTCTATTGTCAAACAGAGAAACCTATATATTGGCACATGGAGCCGAATATCTTGCCGGAAAGAGTTTTTTCCGACGCTGTATTTGGCCTACTTATCGACGTTTTATACTAAGAAACGCCTCTTGCGTGATTGCTAACAGTCATTATACAGAGACATTAGTAAAACATTGTTCTCCAAATGCTAAAACAATCGCTATTCCGTTAGCGGTTGATGCAATTCATTTTCGCCCTACTTGTGAAAAATATAAGGATGGCTTGCTACACCTCTGTTCTATTTCTCGATTGGAAAAATTTAAAGGACATGATTTTATTATCCGGACGATAGCTTCTTTACCGGCAAAGTATAAGCAACAAGTGCGATTGCATCTCGGAGGTAAAGGAAAATATAAGAGTGCACTTGAGCGGATGGTTACCGATTTAGGATTGTCAGATATTGTATCATTTGAAGGTTTCATTGATGATAATAAACTTTGCGATTTCTATTCAGCCTCGCATATATTCATTCTCTGTACACGTGAAGAAGCGGATAATAGGAATGTAGAAGGATACGGGCTTGTTTTTGCCGAAGCGCAAGCTTGTGGAACCGCCGTTATAGGTACTCGTACAGGTGGCATTCCCGATGCTGTCGAGGAGAATAATGGCGGTTGGTTGATACATCAGGACGCCCACGAAGAATTGGAGAATTTACTCATTAAGTTAATCGACGATAAATCTCTTGCTATAAATGAAGGTCGTAATGCACGTCGGCGCATAGAAGCTAAAATTACGTGGGAACATTATGTGGACCAAATTTGTGATGTCATTTTATGAGTATTAGTCTATATATAGCCTTATATTACAACTTGTTGCTGCTATTAGTTGTTTACATCGCTATTCAACCGGTCAGGGCAGAAACAGTAAGACAGCCTTATATCAACAACCAGATATTTAGCCTTGCTTTACTCTTGATTGTATATGTTCATGTAACTTTCCGACCGACCGATTATCACTACTTTGGAGATACTTCAGCTTATGCCATGGCTTTCCAAAAGAAAGCCTTCTATGGTACGGTTGCTATAAGAGATAGAGATATTGGTTTTGAGTATCTTACCTATTGGCTTTCACAACTCGTCAATTTAAAAGGGTATTGGTTTGTTCTTTGCTCATTATATATATTGCCTGTTTTCTTTGCTTTAAAGAAACGATTCAAACAACAATATGCTGTAGCACTAGTGTTGTTCGTTTGTTCTTTGAGTTTTTGGGGATACGGAGTAAATGGACTGCGTAACGGAATAGCTACATCGTTAGTTATCTTCTCTTTTCTTGTTCCAAACAACGATATTAAACGAATTCCTGTTTGGATTATAGCATGTCTTTTCCATCAATCCGTCATGTTGCCAATTGGCTGTTTCTTGCTGACCCGACTTTCAAATAATCCCAAACACTACTTATACTTATGGGGAACGTTTTTCCTGCTTATGCTTGTTGCACGTGATTCTTTCTCCACTTTGTTGACAAACATTCCTTGGTTTGAACAGGATAAAAGGATGTCTGAATATTTGAATATGTCTTATAAAGGCATGGAGCAAATGTTCTCTAATATTGGATTTCGCTGGGACTTCATTATTTATAGTTTGATACCCATTATCGCAGGAGTGAAATATATCTATACATATTGCTACGAAGACAAATTGTTTATCCGTTTATTTAATACTTATATAGCAAGTAATGCGTTCTGGCTATTGACCATTCATGTACCGTATAATAACAGATTTGCTTATCTATCTTGGTTTCTTTATCCTATAGTATTGATATATCCCTTGCTAAAAGATAACTTAATAAATAACCAGGGAGAACGAATAAAATGGATTATTCTATGTTATTATATGTTCACTTATGTAATGTGGATAAAATAAAATACAAAACAATAGAAAAAGATTTTTATGAAAGATTTAGTTACTGTATTTACACCGGTATATAATAGGAAGAATTTAATTGGAAATCTATATCAGAGTTTGTTGTCTCAAACCTATAAAAATTTTGAATGGATTATTGTTGACGATGGGAGCACTGATGATATTGATGAAATTATAAAATCTTATCAAAATGAAGATCGTATATTAATTCGTTTCATCAAACAAGAGAATGGTGGAAAACATAGAGCAATCAACAATGGCGTATTACATGCAAAAGGAGAATTATTTTATATTGTAGATAGTGATGACTATTTAACAAAAGACTCTATAGAACGAATAGTTTTTCATTATCAATATATAAAGAATAATGATAAATTTGCTGGAGTTTGTGGTATGAAATGCTTTCCAGATGGTTCTCGTATAGGGAAAGAGGTTACATGGAAAATTTTAAAAGATTCTTGGATTAACTATTGGATTATAAAAAATATAAAAGGGGATGTTGCGTTTGTTTTTAAAACATCAGTCCTGAGAAATTATTTATTTGACGATATACCCGGAGAAAAATTTTGTGCAGAAAGTTTGGTTCTAAACCGTATTGGAAAAAATTACCTTATGTTATTTTTTAATGAAAAAATATACATCGCAGAGTATTTATCAGACGGTTTATCTGTTTCATCAATCAAAAACAGAATGAATTCACCTAATTATGCCATGAGAATTTATTCAGAAATGGCATCACTAGATATTCCATATTTAAAAAAAATAAAAGCTCATATAAATTACTGGCGTTTTGCTCCTTGCTCTAAATTGAAAATGAAAAATAAAATAAAACAAATAGGAATTTCTAGTTATATTATTTTTATGCCTATTGGCTATTTGTTTCATATGAAAGATAAAAAAAACAATTATATAGATATTAGACATGTCGGATCTAAGCGGTAGAACTTTATTTAAACGGATTAAACCATTAATTAAGGTATTCGTTATAGTAGATTCATATCTTCCTAGGAAACTTAATAATTTTTTATTTGTAAGTTTAAGAGGTATTGGAGGAAAAGTTGGTATTGTGATTAGATACATATTGGTGAAAAATCTAGCAAAAAAATGCGGTGATAATGTTGTAATTAAAGAAAATGTATATATATCTAACATAGAGAAACTAGAACTGGGAGATAATATCAGTATTCATCCGATGTGTTATTTTGAATGTAGCGGAGGATTGATGATCGGAAATAATGTGTCTATTGCCCATTCAAGTTCAATACTAACAAGTACTCACACTTATTCTGATTTTAATTTACCTATTAAATATAATGAAATCCTAAAAAAAACGGTAGTTATCCATGATGATGTATGGATTGGTTGTGGAGTGAGGATTTTATGTGGAGTTCACATTGATACAAGATGTATAATAGGCGCAAATAGTTTGGTTAATAAAAGTGTTGACTCATTCTCTATTTATGGGGGAGTTCCTGCAAAAAAAATAAAATCTTTTCAATGAAAAAAAAGAAATTATTCAAAATAACAAATTCAGCTTATTTTCAAGTCCGGCAACTTCAAGGTCAATTGAATTATTTTTCCGCATATTTCGATGTCATTGCCGTTGCCCCTAAAGGAGAAGGTTGGGAGGAATTACAGAAGCAACAGGCACGTTGTATTCCGGTAAAAATGTCAAGAGCCATAAATCCGATTTTCGATTTAATAACTCTTTTCCAATTGGTAAAACTTTTTATCAAAGAGAAGCCGACTATTGTTCACTCGCACACCCCCAAAGCTGGTCTTTTGGGTATGTTAGCAGCATGGATAGCACGTGTGCCGATCCGTATGCACACGGTAACAGGCTTCCCATTGACGACGGCTACGGGCATAAAAAAACAAATTCTTCGTTTTACGGAACGGTTAACTTACGCTTGTGCCACAAATGTATATCCCAATTCACAAAAGATGTGTGATATTATTTGTTCAATGGGGATCGGCAATCCTAAAAAAATGCTTGTTATCGGTAATGGTGGTTCAAATGGAATTGATACGGCATTCTATTCGCGAAATGCTACACAAGATATTAAGATTTCAACTTTCGATTTCACGTTTGGTTTTGTAGGTCGTATATTTTATGAGAAAGGAATCAATGAATTAGTAGCTTCTTTTATTCGATTACAGAAAGATTATCCTAACATAGGATTACGTTTAATCGGCTTTATGGAAGAAAACCTTTATCCGGTTGATGATTGGGTAAAACAAGAGATTAGCACAAATTCTCACATTGAGTTTGTCGGCTTTCAACAAGATGTTCGTCCCTATCTAATGGGGTGTGAGGCTTTTGTTTTTCCCTCCTATCGTGAAGGTTTCCCTAATGTTGTCATGCAAGCTGGGGCCTTGGAATTACCACAAATCGTTACAGATATCAATGGTTGTAATGAAATAATTGTTCAAAACAAAAATGGAATAATTGTTCCACCACAAGACGAACACGCATTGTATAAAGCCATGAAATATTTTTTGGATAATCCTAATGAGGTAAAAAGAATGGCAAAGAATGCAAGGGCAATGATTACATCACGTTACGAACGCAATAAATTTTGGAAATTGATGCTTGAAGAATACTATCGGCAAATTAAAAATCGAATTAAATAACATCTATGCAAATCATACTGTTATCCGGCGGTTCTGGTAAACGCCTATGGCCGCTTTCCAATAATACACGGTCAAAACAATTTATCAAACTGTTGACTGCGCCCGATGGCTCGAAAGAGTCGATGGTGCAGCGGGTGGTACGGCAATTACGAGAAACCGGCATCTGTGATTCGATTACTGTGGCAACAAGCCAGTCACAACGGGATATCATCATCAACCAGCTTGGAGAAGAGATTCCTGTAGTTACGGAACCGGAGCGTCGCGATACATTCCCGGCTATCGCTCTCGCAAGCTCGTATTTGGCCTACAAACGAAAATGTTCCACCGATGAGATTATAATCGTCATGCCTTGCGACCCTTATACCGAAACAGGTTATTTTGAAACGATTCGCAGGATAGCGGATGCAGTGAAAAACAATGTAGCCGAACTAGTATTGATGGGAATTAACCCCACATATCCGTCAGCAAAATACGGATATGTAGTGCCAGTCAATGATGTACAGAACAAAGGAATATTTCAAGTATCACGCTTTACGGAAAAGCCAGATATGATAACTGCCGAGAAACTTATTTCAGAGGGTGCTTTCTGGAACGGAGGCGTATTCGCTTTTCGGTTGGGGTATATGACAGATATTGTAACCCGACACATCAAAACCGACACTTTTTCAGAAATTCGTTCTCGCTATGGGGAATTTCCGAAAATCAGTTTTGACTACGAAGTCGCTGAAAAAGCGCAGTCGGTAGCCGTCGTACCTTTTGCCGGAGAGTGGAAAGACCTTGGTACATGGAATACGTTGACTGATGAACTATCGGAACACACCATGGGCAATGTTGTCATGGATGAAGAATCCGAAAATACCCACGTCATCAACGAACTTGGACTGCCAATCATGTGCATTGGCACACGGAATCTAGTTATCGCAGCATCAAATGATGGAATCCTAATTTCGGACAAAGATAAAAGCGAGAACATCAAAACTTACGCTGACTGCCTACAACATCGGCCAATGTTCGAAGAACGTCGCTGGGGTGAATACAAAGTTGTCGATACCGCCGAGTTTTCCGACGGTTACAAATCACTTACCAAGCAACTGAAAATCAAATCCGGTAAGAGTATCAGCTATCAGGTACACCGCCATCGCGATGAAGTCTGGACGTTTATCGACGGCGAGGGAGAACTGGTACTCGATGATATCAGGTCGGTTATCAGCAGAGGCGATACGATTACAATCAAGAAAGGTGTTAAACATGCAGTCAGGGCTATCTCTGAATTGACGTTCATCGAGGTGCAGTCCGGAAATCTACTTGCAGAAGAAGACATTGAACAATTTGACTATAAATGGTAAAATCCTTCGTTAAAACCTCTGACAAAAGAATGAAGTTGGTTTACAAGAAAGTTATCGAACCTCAATTAGGCAACCTGATATCCATATTGAAAAAGAAATGATAATCTATAGCATTGATTATTATCAACAAGATCAAGATTGTACTCAATGTGGAAAACATTCGGAATGTATTTGCCGGTAAAATGATAAAATATCACTATCCATATGTAAGTAAGTATATATACCGGACACAGGATCTTGCGAAAGTAGCTTCGTTTTCAGATTCTAAACCGCAGAAACAGCATTACGCAAAAATTAATGGGTTGGAAAAACTTATTATAAATACTGGTAATGAACCTTTTCATTGATTTTTCTAATGAAAAAGACCATCCTTCAATACATGACCGATATCTATCAGGAAGATATTCCCAAACATATCCTTCAAGAAAACAAGATACGCCTGAATTCTTTTTTCCTGGAACAGGAATCCGTACAGAAGAAAGGGACTCAGTTTATATTCAGATATGCATTCTACTCCGTTGAGAAACCCCGAAAGATCACGAAGCAGCATCTATTGAAAGAATATGCAGGGGTGCCTTTGGAAAAAAGGAGCGTACAACCGGAACAAATACCCGATATGAAGCAATATAGTGATATAATACTGTATGGAGATGCCAGCTCTCCTGAAGCACAGCAACAGCTGGCGGAATACCTCCAACAACATAATTCATTAAAAGTCCAGTTGTCTTTTTTTGACAAGAGAAATGATTCCACTAGCAAGGATGAACAAGCCATCGCATATGCGGAACTACAGAAGGCGCTATTTTTTTGCCAAAGAAAAAAGATACCTCTCCTGTTCGTTTCCTTAAAAGGGATGATAGACGACATCCGTTTTCTCAATCTGCTGGAGGAGAGCCATGTCGATTTCAGATGTATCGATTTTCCATGGTTCTGCAAGGAGAATCTGCCTCTGATAAAGGCAGTTGTGCTATATGAAAAGTTGGAAATAAGAATAAATGTATAAGATATCAAGCTTACAGATTGGACTTCAATGTTGCAGCATTGAGGTTTATGAGAAACAATTCTAAATATATTTCTGTTTGGCGAAATCTTATTCTAAAAGGAACTCTAAATAAAAGAATCCACCTTCAGATATCTTTCTTCACTTATCCTCAAAGTATATAATCCAAACATAAATATCAGACCTATTTTCCCTATAACTGAGTAATAAAAAGATTATTCCCCAACACCGTAAACAAAGAAATAACAGAAGCACTTTAAAATGGTGTATCTAACTCACTTTTTTAAGGATAATATCCCTGTTACAGTTATCTGTAGCAGGTGATCCTTTCAAATTGGGCATTAGATGCACCCTTTTCCTTATTCCAACAAATGCGCCTCTTGTAACCTCACCAATTCCCAATACATCTTCAAAAACATCTCCAGATACACCTTCAGACTCGGGAAATAGACGAAAGACTTCCAGCAAAAGAAAGGCACATGAATGGCCGTTCATTCGGAACCTCCATTTCTGGATAGCGTTTCTTTGTCCATCCAAAATAATCTCTATCGGGACAGAACAATAAACAAAAGCATAAATATCAGGCAAAATTGTCCCGATAAAAGAATTATAACATGACTATTGAAGATGAAATCCTCCAATACCTGCACTATCATCCTCTATCAAACAGGGTTGAGATAACGCTTGGGATAACCAATCCTCCCAGTGGCAGGATTGTAAAAAGACTACTGGCCGATGCCGTAACCAAAGGAATGATAGAAGTACTCTAACAATAGTAGTGCCACTATTTTATAAGCAGCACTGCAATTGTTCCTTACCCCAGCAAATGCACCTCCTGTAACCTCACCAACCCCAAATACATCTTCAAGAACACCTCCTGATACACCTTCAGATCCGGGAAATAGACGAAAGACTTCCGGGCAAAAGAGAGGCACGTGAATGGCCGTTCATTCGGAACCTCCATTTCCGGATAGCGTTTCTTCGCCTGGTCAACCGCCATCTTGTTCAGTGAAGCCACGAAGTTAGCCTGGCGTATCGGATTCCATTTCGGGGTTTCAAGAATCACCATCCCATCTTTCCGCTCAGGAATAACCAAATATTCATCCTGCACGTTACGGACGTAATAGCACACAAAAGACAAGGCCTCATAGACATTATCCCCTACATGAATACCGATAACCCGTTCTTCAACCGGTGTACCGGCAAAGCATTCCGCAATCTGTTTCATGGCATACCCATGCAACAAGGCAGCATCAGAAGCCAACAGATAAGCCGGTGCGGTACGCTCTCCTCCCTTATCGATGGCAGCAAAGACAGAAGGACTCCAACAGAGATGGATGAGCTTTCCTTTTTCTTTCTCACGAAGGGAAGCGACACATAAACGGTTATCAAAGACCAAACGGGCTTCTTTCGTTTCCGGATGGAACTGGAACACGTTCCGTACCCTGTCCGGCTTATGGATATCCATCATCAGATAGCCCTGCCAACCGGACACGTGCTTTGTCTTCAAGACGGTTTCGCTTTCCTCCACATCGAAAAGATAAGACAAGAGCTTTTCTCGCTTACAACATACGAAGAGAGAAAGCTCGTCCTGTTCTTTCATCTGCTGCATATCCAAGGAAAGAACAAAAGCCAATTGCCAAGGAGTAAGCTCGGAAAAGCCATGTAATTCAATACAAGACAACGCATCCTTCTCCGGTGAGTAAACGACATATCCCCGGCCACCTATCTCATATCTCAACATGAAATCCCCCTGTTCAGTGGGATGATAATTCTGTAAAACGGTCTGATAATTCATAAAGCAAATATATTAAGTTAGTATTCATCATAATGAGAAATCGGGACCACTCTTGCGTTTCCGTTTCTTTTTGGACGGTATGAGATCATCCTCTTGCGACTTCTTCCCGCTGCCGGTAATGTCAAGTTCCGGAATGGCCATAACTCCCCCACCCTGCATATAGAAAGCCTCACGATCCACCCGCTCACGGAACTCCCCTACCCTATCGATATGTGGCGAGAGACCGACAGCCACACCATCGAAATGCTTCTGGATATTCTGATAAGTGAGCTTACGGGAAAGATCCGCACCTTTAAAGACATGAGCATTTTCCACGTTTTCCATATAAAAGGAAATCCCGTATGCGCCTTTGCTGTTTACATGTTCCGTCACACGGATCGATTCTTCCGCCAACCTTTTCTTAAAATCCTCATAGCCTAAAGAAGCGTTCAATGCCTTAAACACATGGTCATAGAGATAATGCTTCTGTTCATCGGCGCTCATGCCCCGGCCATCAAAACGAATATTACCAAAACGATATTTCTGAGGAAGTGAAACGTCCTTCAGGTAAAAGCCTGAATCCTTGATGCCATAGACATAATAGGATTTGTCCTTCTTGGTGACCAGACGCATATACAATCCTTCTTGTTCCAGGTTCCTTCGGAAATCGGATGTACTTTCGGAAAAAGAGTAGATGCGGTCAAGCTGTTGTAACAGTTCATCCTTGAACAAGGGGTTGAAAAAACCTCCTTTTTCCAGCAATGCGAAAAGGTTGTCATAGCTTTCATCCCCCAATAGGACACGCCATTCTTCATTGGCCAATTTTATTTCTTGCAAGGGTTTATTCAAAGACCGGTATGTATCGGATTGTTCCAGGACAGCCGATACCTTATCCTTGTAATTATAACTACGCATGGCTTTCTTCAAGGCCGCATCGAAATAATAGTTACGGTATTGCGCCTCTCCCAACGTGGTTCTCTTGCCTCCTTCCCTTTCCAAAGGCAACAGACCGTACTTCTGCTCCAGTTCCCTTGAGATCTTTTCGGAACGGCTGTAATTATTTCCGGAAGGAATGCTTTTGCCTTCTTCATCAATTGTGGTCAGCAGCACATGCACATGGCTGTGTGCCTTGTCGGTATTTAGGACAACGGCATAACAGGACTTTCCGTACCCCATCCTCTCGATATATTCCCCGGCAAGAGAAAGCCACTGTTCATCGGAAAGGCTTTCTCCCGGATAGAGGCTCAGAATAAATTCCGCATAAGGTAGTTTCACCCGGTCATTCAACTGGGAGATAAGTTTCATGTAGGCTGGCATGGCGGCCAGTTCGTCACCAGTGGAGGTGTAAAGCACTTTTCCGTTTCCTTCCTTGACCTTGGAAAGCTGGTATTCAATTTTCCGGCTCATGGACAGGTGGGATGAGAAAGAAGGTTGTATCTCGGCTATCATAACAATTTCCGGTTAATGGTTTCTACATCCGAAAGGTATTGGTTAATCCGATCCAATGAATACAATATATTTTCATCGGACGGAAGCGTATTGATATGTTTGGCAAGCTGGTTGATATTGGCTCCTATTTTACGAAGTTCATATATCATTTGCACATCGGTTTTCGATATGCTTCTGCCTTTCAAGGCAGACTCTCTGATAAAGGAAGAAAGGGATTTTCCCTCTTCCTTTGAACGTTGAAGAAGCTGTTCTTTCTCGGCTTCCGTCAAGCGGATCTTTATACTTATATCTCGATTCTCTTTCATATATACAGAGTATGTGAGTGTAACGAACATTGGTCGGCAGCTCGGCTGTCGCAAGGTTTTTTGTACCCACAAAAACATACCTTGCATTAGCAAAGATATACAATAATACTCAGCTGTGAAACAAAACCAGACAAAAGTCTTGATTTCTTAATCCAGATTAACCGCTCACTTTGTTACAAAGTAACTACGCACATTGTAACAGGCGAACGGAAAGCCATTAGTTACAAAATACATAATTACTAATTATATTATTACAAAGTATGAACATACATACTTAATTATAAGATTAAGTATGTACATATTTATATTTATATTTATATATGTAATTACTTATACAATTAAGTAAAAAAGTGTATAATAAATTAATTATAAAAGTATGCAATTATTTAATTTATTATTTATATATTTGCGCACATACTTAAAAACGTACATTATGGGACAAATATTACCAGGAGTAGTCGTAGCTTTTGAGAATCCCAAGGGCGGGGTAGGGAAGTCTACGCTGACAGCTTTGTTTGCAGGTTATATTCATTCGCAGTCAAACGAAGAGGGGGGCTTATCCATTGCCGTGGTGGATATCGACGACATGCAGAACACTATCGGAAAATTACGTGAGGACGAAGCCGAGGACGGAATCATGAAAAAGGAAGAAGAATATGAGGTTATCAATATCTCTTCCTCAGAGTTCATCAACCAACTGGATTTCCTTCAGGACAATTACGACATTATACTTGTCGATTTTCCGGGTAACCTGAAACAAAACGGTGTAGTTGAAACGCTGCACTTCGTTGACGTGATCATCATTCCCTTCGAACCGAACCAGACCGATTTAAGACCTACATTGACCTTTTACTATAACATCTATGAAGGGATTATCGAAAGCCGTCGAAAGATTGGTAAAAAGACTACCGTGCGTGGTGTTATGAACCGTGTTCTTCCGAATGTGCTGGAGTTCAAAGAAATTTTGAAAAATAAAAAAACCTTGCCTTTCGAGTTGATGCAAAACTACATCAAGGATTCAAGGGTTGACTATCAACGCAATTTAAGTACGCTGAGTAAAGCGTACCATCATCCCTGTGATGCTTTCTGTGAAGAGGTATTGGAATTAATCTGTAACCATATAGGAGAATAAAGCTATGGCAACCAACAAAGAAAGGACATCATCAGCCGCCATGAGAAAACTCTTGCTGCAAAGCGCCAGTAAGAAAGAGCAGGAAATCCAGCAGATCGGAAGTGTTGCGGAAAGCACTATCCCCCAACCTGCGATTGAGCACCCCATCCATGAAGAGGTGAAAGAATCGGCTCCAGTCAAAGAAACCGTCCAAGAACCTCAGCCGGAACAAATGGAAAAGCCGGAATCCAAACCTTCCGTGCAGTCTTCTCCAAAAACAGAAGAAAGCAAAGTCTGCGGAAAAAAATTCTCGGAATATCTGGAAGAGCGAAAATTAAAGAACACCGAAGTAATCCGGATATCCAGCGAAACCCACAGAAAGCTGAAGCAGATTGCTATGGCCACTGGATTAGGAATGCACAACATCGCAAACAACATTCTTGAAGACATATTGACCAGCCATAACAAGGAGATTCAAGCGATACTGAAGAAGTATATGAGCATCTGATTCTACTTTCGGAAAAATATATACGCCTGTTCGACTGCATCCGTCGGGCAGGCGTTATTTTTGCACACCGTTTTAGTGAAGGCCGGCATTGAACCGGGACACTTTTACACAACTGCGGAAAAATCCCTTTGCCTATTATCCTGGACAATATGTTAAAGAATTCAAACCTCTACTTGTTTCCACCTCAAAATTTTTTCCGAAAGTAAGAATACGGTAACAAAATCATTTCTTCGTTTTATTTAGGTTTTTAGGGATTTAAGTATTTGTGGGACACTTTTACACAACTAATAAGGGAGGTTTTCCGTATAATCAACTATATTATTGCAAGTTAGCACTTACTGGCATCTTCTCGTAACCGGGACACTTCTGCACAACTAACCGACTATTCGGGACACTTCTGCACAACTGAACAGGAAAGTCGGGATACTTTTACACAACTAGAATCTGCATTCGGGACACTTTTACACAACTAAATCAGGAATCCGGGACACTTCTGCACAACTAAACCGGCCATTCGGGACACTTTTACACAACTGGGGGATCGGAAACAGCCGTAGTCGGGACACTTTTACACAACTAAATCAAGAAACAGCACGAAAAAAATGCTTTGGAATCTTCATTTATAGGGAGTTAGATTCACTATCTCCGTAAAAAAACGTATCTTTGCATCAGTAAACAACAAGTGTCCGCCTATGAAGGAAAGTAATACACAAAAAGAGTTGAGCAGAGTCCCCAGGACTCTCAGCGAGTCTTCCAACACGAAAGTATTGGAAGTTCTATTTGATGCAGGCGGCACTGTCATGTCTGACATTATCATTTACGTGGCATCTTCACAAATGAAAGATCTGTTCGGCGACTGCTGGTTCTCCATCAACGATTTTTGTGAGGTCATGGGGTATGAACGAACCAAGTTGCAACGAAAACTGACCGAGAAGCAGCTTGATTTCCTGTTCAGCAACCAACGTCCGGTATATATCACCGAACAGAACGGCCAAAAGATAGAGCATCCGATAGAGAACACCTTTGAAGCGGCGTTATACCGTTTAGGGACATCCAACCTCAGTGTAGCATACGCCATGAACGGCAAGACGCAATATAAGTTCATTCAAATACTGGACCGCTTTGAGATAAAGGATAACTTCGGCACGAAAAAGCGCACCAAGCGGAATTACAACGTGCATCTGAGCAAAGATCTGATGAATACTTTGCTTACCGAATACAATCTGCTGGAACTGAAAGACTACCGTAACCTGCCCAACCGCAAAGGCTACCGCAAGTTTTATCTGAACCTGGCGAAAATGATTTACCTGATCAAGTATAAGATTGACCAAGGACAAGCACCTTATTTCACCGTTACGGTTGACCAACTTGCCAAGGAATTTGATGTAACGGTAAAGGACAACCATGACCGGAAGAAGAAGGTGACCAGCATCTTAAACGGTATCAACAAAAAGCTGGAGAGAACCAAATTCCAATACCAGTACATCAAAGGAAAAGGGGAGAAGTGGCCCTACACCGTACAGTTTTTCTTTGACCAGGAAACATTGGAATATTTCGACGAAAAGATAAAGGCGATACTGACCTCGCAATATCACGATGCGCTTAAATCATGCTTCTTGTTAAACAAGAAAGGCATTCCCGTGAGCAGACATTATCAATATAAGGATTTCTTTAAATTGGGAACCGGCGAATATTATCATGAATTTACCGCATGGCTTTATTCTGAAGAGGACAAGGAGATTAAGGAGAACATCTACCGGGATATCTATATAAAGGTAGTAGGCATTCGTCCAGAAGACCTTGCCGTCAACTTAAATCCCTAAAAGTTGGAACAAAAACCATAAAATAGTATCTTTGCAGCGGATTGTCAGAAAATTGGCAGCCCGCTTTTTACATACGTCCGTCTGTCTAACAAAAGAGTGGCATCTATCGTTAAGGAATTAACAACAACAGGCGCATGCCTGTACCAGTATGAAACTGGTACGGGGCGTGCCTTTGTTGTTGGAACGCCACGTCCATGTTAGAGGGTACGTTTCCGTACCCTTATATAAACATAAAACAAATTCAATGGTTCAAACAATTGCCACCCTGATAGATGAGACGCTCATGGTAATGGGCGCCCATCTTCACGTGCGGATGACAGACGAAGAAAAGGCGTATCTTGATGCTCATTTCGAGCTTATCCATATCAAAAAGGGAGAACACCTCGTCACCAGGGGCGAGGAAGTATGCTACCTCTATTATCTGGAATCCGGCATCGTCCGGTTATGGTTTCCGGACAAAGAGAATAGAGAGATTTCAGCACGGTTTATCCAAGCCAAAGAGTTCATCAATTTTTTCCTTTCACATGAAGAACACCATGCCCACTACAATATCAAGGCATTGGAGCCATGCAAGATCTGGAGATTGCCCAAAAAAGATCTTCATCAGCTATATGAGTTATCCATCAATTTCAACAAGCTGGCCAGAATACATTTGGTAAGATCCATCAACCGCAAAATAATAAGGGAAGAGGAGTTTTACACACTGGATGCCGAAGCGCGTTACAAAGCGCTTTTGGCCAATGAAAAATGGCTGTTACGTTCAATACCCTTAAAAGACATAGCAAGTTATATCGGCATCACGCCACAAGCATTGAGCAACATCCGAAAGCGCATATAAACCAAACCCTATAAGCCGGGCAGGACAGTTTTACACAACTAATCCTATCCGGCTTTTTTCTGTAGAATTATTCCACACCTGCCGGTTTACGGCACATGTATTTTTTAATGCACATTAAATAAACACGAAAGGCCCTTTAAAAGCCCTTCATAAAATTTGTCCTCCCGTATATAATCTATATGTTTGGAGCGAAAACAACGCGATAAGCACCTTGATTCGGTTCTGCCGACAGGAATCCGCGTAAATTGGAAACACCGTATGAGACAAATAGAAAAATATATAACATTAATAACCTAAAGAGTAATTCCCATGGAACACATCAGACTGACTGCTATCAGCCTTAGCCTGCTGTTATGCACCGTAAGCGCTTTTGCGCAACGCCATTATGAGAACATCCCGGCACTTGAATTGAACTACGGCACTAACCTGTTCGGCAATGCAGGCAACTATTACAACCTGTCCTTTTCCAGATACATCAACCGGACAAGCTATTGGAAAGCCGGGTTTAGCTATTTTGAGAAACCTTACGAATATACAGCCAACCTACCGCAAGTCTCTACCTTGAACCCGGAAGAAACGATTCCCGAAACGATACATGACAAGGGTAAGGACTTTTTTGTGGACGGCGGTTATTACAGAACCCTGGCCTGCAACCTGAAATCCGTTTACTGGGGCATCGGCCTGGGAGGATTCATCGGTACAGAATACGTCCGCCACCCCGATAAGGAATACAACTTCATCATCGGCCCGAAACTGGAAACGGAACTGGAAGTATTCATCCTGCCCCGAACGGCATTGCTTGCCCGCATACAACAACATTGGAATCCCCTATCCATTGACAAGTGGAACACTGTCTGGAACGTAGGAATAAAGATACTGCTCTACTAACCGACAAATCATATCACCATGCTTATTATCATATTGTTAGCCGATACAAATGTATCCGGCCTGATCTCCTTATACCGTGAAATAGGCGCCATGCTGATAGGGGTAGGCTTTCTATGTGCCGGACTAGCGGTACTTAAAAAGCTGATAAGCAACCACGAGCGCACCAAAGAGGCCATCATCACCTATATCACGGCATTGGTCACTTGGCTCATTATCTGGCAACTCTTATGAACGTAGTGGATTTGATACTGGTTGCCATACTCGCCTGTGTCACGCTTCACTTTTACTTTCGGAAAAAGAAGAAAGCACTTTCTTCCGGAAAGGAGAAAGAGAAGCCGATAAGGGAGGCGGTGCGCAAGGAAGGGCAGGAGAGAGCCTGTCCGGTCATCTGCGTGGTATTTCAGCCTGAGCTGGAAGAAGAGGAATTGGCTGCCGAGATAGCCGATATGTACCTGCATGGAAGAGCCTACTACTACTCAGGCAAACCACTGCCGGAACAGCCGAAAGAAGAGCCCATATCCATCAAGTATAAGGATGTGCAATGGGAGAGACTGAAAACGATTCATGTTTAATTAAAAAATAGGAACAAAATGAAAGCAATCGAAAATGTAAGAGAAAAAGCGAACCAAGTCATTAACCGCTATGGAAAGGTTATCTTCACCTTTCTCATATTCTTCACGCTGTTGGGAACGGCACAAGTGGCGGAGGCACAAAGCGGCCTGAAGATTAACAGCCTATCCGAAGTGACAGACAAAGCCAAAGAGGGTGCGGACACCATTCTGGACGTAGCCAAATACATTTTGGCGGCGGTACTCGGCATCGCTCTGGTCTTTGTCATCTATTCGCTTGCCACGAACAATCCCCATGCCAAGGAATACCTGCTCGGCTGGATCATCGCCGTGGTAGTCATCATGGTAGCCTTCCTGATTATCTAAAAACGAAGAGCCATGAGAACCATGCGTAAAATCAACAAGCCGATCAAGTTCTTCGGTCTGTCATCGGGACAGTTCGCCATCTTCATGCTGCTGACGGCCATCATCATCATCGTGAGCATATTCAAGCAGCTGCACCCGATACTCATCATCGGAATCATTTCCGCCATTCTGTTTCTATCCGGTCTGCTGTTCCAAACCTTGAAAAAGGAACACAAGGCCGGTAACCCGGACTACCTGACCGGCCTCCGGATCAAGAACGCCACCCCCCGGCAGATAACGGACAAACGGCAGATTTTCAAATTCATCCTAAAACAGCAACCATGATAGGAATCATCATACTCATATCCCTGCTAATCTGTGCGCTGTGCCTGCTGATTGCTCTGCTGTATATCCGGCAGACAGAGATAGAGGTGAAGGACAAATCCGTGGATCTGGAAAGTGTCTTGCCTATCCAGACCATCACGGAGAACGCCGTCATCAACGGGAACGGTGACATCACCGTCGGCTACCGGCTGCTTCTGCCCGAAGTGTTCACCTTGTCGGAAAGCGAGGCGCAATACATCCATGAGCGGTTGGAGGCTCTTTTGAAGCTGCTTCCGGCAGGCACGGTCATCCATCAGCAGAATTTCTACTATACGGGGCGATACCATCATGCAGAATACTCTTCCAATGCCCTGATAGCGGAGAACAACCGTCATTTCAACGGCAAGGAGATACTGAACAGTTACACCAACCTGTATGTGACGTTCACGAACGGCAGCCGAAACGGTAAGATACGCAAAAGCGCATCGGGCACCTCGCTGATGCGAAAGCTGCACTACCCGTTCAAGCAACCTTATAAGGAATATCAGCAACGGCTGACAGAAATGGAAGCCTTTCTGATGAACTTTGAGAACGGTTTGTCGTCCATCCAGCAGTTTGAGATACGCAAGATGGATGATACGGAACTGAACAACGCCATCTACGACTACGTCAACCTCTCTTACGAGACACCGGAAAACGATGCCACGCAGAAGAGCGTCAACCCTATGGCTGTCAGTGAAAGCGGAAGCATGAAAATAGGGCAGCAGCACGTTTCCATCCTTTCGCTGACCAACGAAGGCGAGCATCTTCAGGAACTGGCCGTGCCGCACACCGGCAAGTCGAAGGCATACGGGGGAAACATAGAGATACCGGACAGCATACGGAGCAAATGCTCGATGCTGTACCCCGTAGGACTTGGCCTGCCGTTCAACCACATCGTAAACATCGTGATAGAGATAACCGATCCAGATGCCACCGTAACGGCCATCGGTGCGGAGAAAGACGCGCTGAACTACATCACCAACTTCTACCCTCCGGCGGCAGAGAAGCAACGCGAGCAGGCAGCCTTCTGCGATGAGATTACCCAGTTCGACTACCAGACCGCCTATACCGCCTTCAATGTCGTGCTGAACGATACAGACCGCACCTCGCTCATGCGGAAAACCGCACTGGTACAGCAAGGCTTCAGCTTTATGAACCAAAGTTCGTGCTATGTGGAGAACGCCGAGCTGTGCAACCTGTTCTTCTGCAACATACCCGGCAATGCCAGGGCCAATTACCGGGGCTTCGTCAACACGACCAAGCAGGCCATCTGCTATCTGCAAAAAGAGGGGATGTACCTTTCGGACGAGAAAGGGCATATCTACCATGACCGTTTCGGTACTCCCGCCAAGATAAACCTCTGGGATTATCCGGCGCTGAACAACAAGAACCGCATCGTTATCGGCCCGTCCGGTTCCGGTAAATCTTTCTGGCTGAACAATTACATCCTGCAAAGCTATGAGCTGGGCCGGGATGTGATGATCATTGACATCGGCGGCTCTTACCGCTCGATGATAGCCTTGAACCGGGGCAAATACTTCGACTCTACCGAGCAGAAGAAATTTGCGTTCAACCCCTTCTTGTGTGACCGTGACAAGAACGGCAAATACCTGTACATCGACACCACGGATGCCGAGTCTGCCGATGACCAGATAAAGACCATCGTCGCCATTATCAGCTACATTTGGAAGGTACGTGAACCCATGCTGCCTGCCGAAAACGCCATTCTCAGGAAATCCGTCATCGGATTTTACGACTATGTGAACAATTCTTCAATAGGAGAGAAGCATGAGCGTATCTTCCCGACGCTGATAACTTACCGGGCTTATCTGAAGGAAGTGTTCAGCAAACGGATGACCGAGTTTGAGAAACAGAAATTCGAGATAGAGGAGCTGTTGCTTTTACTGGAACCCTATACGGACGGAGAGCTGTCATTCCTGCTGAACGCTACCGAGAACGTGGATATCGTGCATGACCGGCTGATAGCCTTCGATATGGAAGATGCCTCTAAGAAAGAGTACTTTCCACTCGTTGCCATCATCACCCTGCAAATGATCGTGGATAAAATCAAGAAACGCCAGGGGTTTGCCAAAGAGCTAATCATCGACGAAGCACTCGACTTCCTGCAAGACGAGAAATTCGGAGACTTCATCGCCTACCTGTACCGAACCTTCCGTAAAAAGGAGGGAAGCATCACGCTGGCCGCACAGAACATCCTGTTTTTGAAAAACATGCCGTCCAGTATCAAGGACTCCATCATCATCAACTGCGCGACCAAGATTATCCTCGACCATTCAGAACACCGGCAGAACCTGCCGGAAGTGAAAGCCGTGCTTTCCATCACGGACGAAGAGGCCTATATGATCGAGTCGTTGCAGCGCACGGAACGCTGGAGAGAGTTTTTCATCAAGATGTCGAACGATGCCTTCATCTTCCGCAACGAGGTGTCCGACTTCGCCGCCGTAGCCTTCGATTCGCGCCAGGCGACAGTAGTACGACTGAAGCAGTTGTTCAACGAAAGCGGCTCGACCTATACGGCCATCAACCGCTATCTGGAGGAAAGGAGGAAAAAGTATGGATGACGCCACCCAAGGGCTGACCGCCCTTCTAGGCTGGTCAACCGACTTCAACGGCAGCGCATACAATCTTGCCGGAAGCATTGCCGCCACACTTTTGGGCGTTGCGCTCATTTTCGTGGTATGGGCACTCGCCACGAAAAAGGAAAATGCCAAGAGCTATCTGACAGCCTGGCTGGTATGTGTCATATTCACCCTATTATTCATCACCAACAAATAACCGTCATGAAAAGAATCATTCTCATACTCGGACTTGCCGCCTCGATAGGGCTGATGGGAACCGGCAGTGTTCATGCCCAGTTCGTCGTGCATGATCCCGGCCACACCCTGCTGAACTCAACGGAATGGATCGCCAATGTCAAGAAATGGGTTACACAAATCAATGAAATGATCGATGCCCAGGAACTGCGGCTCGGCCTGCAAAAGATCGACCAGTTGAAGGAACTCAAATCATTGAAAGAGCTTGCCGACCTGCTGGACGACGTAGCCTGCCTGAGCAGCGACTACAGCTTTTACCTGAACGTAGGATCGAATTACCACTGCCTGAAATTTCTCAACTTTCAGCGTGTGACCGTCAATCTGAGCCTGAGTACCGACCTGCTGTTCAAGGTGGCCACCGTGACCAGTTACTTCTCGATGAACTCGGAAGGGCGCATGTCCTTTATCGAGCAGGTGAAGGAATCGGTGGAAAAAGCCGCCGAAGAGATGCGTGAGTTTAACGAATCCGTGCGTTCCACGGTCATTTACAAATCCATGAAGGGGCATAACCGGAAGACCTATTACCAGGGACGGTTGGCCGCTTTCACACGACACACCAATTAAAGCGTTATGAATCAAGATAATTTTCTCTGGGGACTTCAGATCACGGACGGTCTGACGATGGAACTCGTTTCGCAAATGACAGTCATCGCCTTCGGTGTTGGTGTCATCTGCTTTATCTGCAACCTAGCATACAACTATCTCTATCACGGAGCCAGCCAGCTGTTAAGCCCGAATGAGGACAAATTTCCCGACATGATGGAAATCGCCCGTTGCCTGGTACTGTTCTTCTGCCTAAGCATATACACCCCCATCGCCCAAACCATCGTAGGCACGATGGAAGTAATCAACGAAGCCACCTCGCTGACCTCCGAGCGTGCGCAGGAATTTGCCCAGTTCATGGCACAATCAGCCATCGAACAAGGAGAGATGATTGCCGAATACGACAAACACAGCCTCCAGTCGGAGGTAGCAGCCGGAGAAGACAGCACCGGCGCCATGCAGCACGAACTGGATAAAAAGATGGAAGAGGACGAAATGACCGGTGTACGCTCCAGCGTGGAGAAGATTGTGCAGCTGCTCAACCCCGCCAACCTCGCCACCCTTGTGCTTCATGGCATTTCCGCCCTATTGGTAGGAATCATACAAGTAGTCATCTTGGGTATCGGCGTGGTCATTGTCAAGCTACTGGTCATTCTCGGCCCGTTTGTCTTTGCCGTAAGCATGTTGCCGGTCTTTCAGAAACAGTTGAGTATCTGGTTCGGTACGCTCTGCTCCGCCTGTATGGTATTCACCGTCATCAATATTCTGAACCAAATCATATGGCAGACCTTCAAGGCCATCTATACGGAAAGTGCCGACATGGTGGACGCAGCTACGCAGCAGATACAATATTTAGGAATGGATCTCGCCCTGATTGGTGCTTATTGCAGCTGTTTCTGGCTATCCTCCAAAATCGTAGGACACAGCGATGCCGGGAAAATCATTTCGAAAACCGTGTCAATCGTCACCACGGCGGCCACCATCGCCCTGATGGGAGGCGCAGCGGCAGGCGGCAAGCTGACCAACGTAGGCGGTGCCGCCTCTATCGGGGCAAGTTTCATAAACGACAACAATAAAAAATAGAACTATGAATCTGATGAAATTCAAAGGAGCAGATGATGCGGTCAAGCTGACTATCCGGCTTTCAGCCGGGTACTGCATCATTCTGACTATCGCTTTTGCCAGCAGTATCATCTTCCTTATCAACAAAATAGAAAAAGCATACGGCCAGGCTCTCGTCATCGACAGGCAGGGAGAAGTCTATGAGGCAAGCAGCCTGTCTGCCAGCGATATGCGGCAATACGAATACATGAACCATGTAAAGACCTTCGTAACCCACTGGTATGCCTTTGACGAGAGCAGCTACGAGAAGAACATTTCGCTTGCGCTCAACCTCATAGGCAACAAGGGGAAGGAGCTGTTGAACGAGTACAACGATGTGAATATGCTGAACTCACTCATACAAAAGAATATCCGTTACGGGGTACGCATCAAGGATGTAGAGATTAACACACAAACGATACCCGTTTCCGGAAAGATAATCTTCACGCAGACCGGGTACCGGGCACGGGGAAGCATCTCACGTAATATCGAAGCGGAGTTCACCATCTATGATATGCTGTCCCGCAGCGAGGAAAATGCGCACGGAGCCAAGATAGAAGATTGGATTGTCCGCTATTCCGAACCCGTGGAAAGCAACGGCACCAACACATCGCAGGCAGCTTCTCCGGGCAAGAATGAAAACCAGTCAGAAACCTCTAAACCAACCGACCATGGAACCGAATAAACTTATCAAAGACAAGAACAAGCTGTTGATGGCCATCCCGGTAATCCTGGGCATCCTCTTCCTTTATGTATTCTTCATCCGTGAGGACGGGAACGTGCCGTCAGGGAGTGACAGACAGGCCGCCTCGCAAGCCTTTTTGGAACCACAGTCGGAAATGGCCGACAAGGTGAACGACAAGATGGAAGCCTATAAGCAGGACAAACTGGAAGAGCAGGAGAAGGCACGCATCCTGAAAGAGTCTCAGGTCAAAGGATCTGATTTTTACTTCGAGCTGCAAAACCAGCAGGAGCGGTATGACCGTGCCACACTGGAGCGCATCCGCCGTATGCAGAACGATCCGTACAGCGAAGTCATGGCAGAATACGGAGGTGGCCGGAACGGACGCTTCTCTCATCAGCTGGAAAGCCAACTGGACGGACTGGAGGACGAGCAGGCGCTCAACGAGATTATCCGGGAAGCCAAGAAGAACTCACGCATCCGCAAGGAACTGGAAGAATCCGACAAATACCGCAAGCGCATGTATGAACGGATTGTCAATTATGACCAAGAGGGAAAAACGGAGAAAGCCGCTGCCAACCCTTCCGGCCATCCATCCGCCGACAGCCTGATGCAAAAAGGCCCGATCTACCATGCCGAAAACGGCAAGCGGGTACGCCGCCAACCGACCTCCGCACCGGGAAACAGCAACCTCTTCAGGGCTTGCATCCACGGCGACCAGACCGTAGTCACGGGCAGTACGGTACGGATGCGGTTGCTTCAGGACGTAACCCTATCCGGCATGAAGATACCGGCCAACACGCTGTTTTACGGTATCGCCACTTTGGGAGCCAACCGCCTCGATGTGGTAGTCAGCAACCTGAAGGTAGGAGACAACCTCAATCCCGTATCGGTGGTTGTCTTCGACAATGATGCCATGGAAGGTTTGAACCTGCCCAATAACCTGAAAGCCAGTGCAGCCAAGCGTATGGAACAAGGTCTTGTACAGAACATTGACATGCCGCTCTCTTCCATCGGCACGATGGCCAGCGAAGTGACCAGCGTAGTCAACGCCACCACCCAGGTAGCCAAGCAAATCTTGAACATGAGCCTCTCACAAGTGAAGGTACATCTCAAGTCCAACTACGAAATGTATATCCAAGAAGAGAGTCAGGAATCGAAGTTGCGTAGGCAAGCCGTGCAAGCGGAGTTACAGAAGCTCTATGAGCAAATGGAACAAGAGAAAACGAACAAGAAAAATCATCCCCTTCAAACATTGATAGACAAATTATGATAGACATTCTCAATTACCTGCTTGCGCTGTCAGCGGTCTTTTTCGGCTATCGGATCTACGTATCACGCCGGAACGGACGAGCCTTTAAAGAAATCCGTCCGCTGACCGTTTCTTTCGGCATTACCCTGCTTCTTCTATGGGGCATTACCGTATTCACCGCCTTTTTTTCAAGAACCGTTTAACATATCGACAACATGAAGAAATATATTTATCTACTGTTTTACTGCTTTGTGTGCAGTCTGCCGCTCTTCGCTCAGGAAAACGGCACTCCCCGGAAACAAGCCATCAGCCAAAAAGACATCTTTATCTCTTTCGACTGTGTGAAACACCTGGTATTTCCTGTGCAAGTATCTGATATCGCCATCGGCGAACAGGAGCTTGTCATGGCCAGCCGGGTAGAAGAGGCGCCCCATATCGTCAGGCTCTCGGCGCAAGCGGAAGGATTCACCGAAGAGACCAACCTGACCGTAGTCTGCATCGACGGAAGCGTTTACACCTATCACATCCGCTACCTTCCCGAAGGCGGCACGGATTCGTACCCGAACATTTACGAGGACAACGGGAAATGGCAGCACCATGACTATCAGGCAGAAGTCAGCGACCTCCATCTGGCCGAGTTCTTCTTTCCGGAGGACATCGCTTACGGAACGCCCGGCAACGAGGTGTCCTTCACTCTGGCCGCCTACAACAACCAGTTGAAAGTATCAACCGCCAAAGATGCCGTGGCATATTCCAACCTGTTTGTGGTGGATAAGGCCATGAACACTTACCACATCACCATCAAACGGGGCAATACCTCCGTATTCACCTACAATTTTGATGACCAGCGCAAATATACCGCCCATGTGGATGTGAACAGCGAGGAAATGGAAAGATGCATCCAAGAGCTGCGCACCAAGAAGCGCAACATCTACAGCCTGGGGGTCATCGAGAACAAGTTTGAGTTGTCAATGGCCAATCTGTATGTGCATGAGGACTTCATGTTTTTCATCTTTGACCTGAAAAACAAATCATACATCGACTACGACATCGAGTTTGTCAAATGTTTCCAGCGTGACCAAAAGAAGAGCAAGAACGCCATCCAGCAAGAAACGACCATCGAACCTATCTATCAGAAAGATTTTGATACGAAAATCAAGGGCAAGAGCCGGAACCGGCTGATACTTGGTTTCGACAAATTCACGATACCCGATGATAAGGTATTCGAGATCGAGATTTACGAGCGAAACGGCGGGCGGCACATCAAGCTGGCCGTGTTGAACGAATACATCCTTTCCGCAGAACCCTTATACAAGCCACAGCCATGAAACTGAGAGAAGCATTAGACACCTATATGTTCGACAACGTGGGACAGTTCGGCGGCATCGCCGAATCACTGGGCTATCAGACCGAATACCGGGACGGATATTTCCGGTTCCGCAAAGACGGGGAAGAGCTGAGCATGAGCGTAAGCGAAATCAGGGAAAAAGCCGGAGCAAAGTACGATGAAAGCCTTCGTGACCAATCAAAAGAACGTGTATCCGCCCTTTTTGACAAGGAACGTGCCAATGATCCTAAATATGTCGCCGAGCTGGAGAAGGATGGCATCAGCATCAAGCGGTGGGAGAACCTGAAGGGACATGACAAGGACGGCTTTACCGTCATCGACCATCGCCTGAAGGTATGCTACACCGGACAGTCGCTCTATGAATACGCCTACAAGCAAGGGAACATCCTCGACGGGAAAGGCACCAAGCTGGAAAAGGGTGTCATGTCTGATTTGATGGAGATACACGGCAAACCGGGGAAGCTCCGTTTCAACGATGACGGAATCTCCGTATTCTACCGCAAAGAGGCGTTGGTTATCCCGGACAAGGTGCTGGGAAAGAAGTTGGGCAAGAAAGAGAAAGAACAGCTGCTTGCCGGTGACATCGTACCCATCACCGTAAATAAGAAGGACATCCTGCTGCAAGTTGACCGGGATCTGAACTCCGTCATCCTGCGCACCAACCAGGAAATCAAGATTCCCGACATCATCGGGCAGACCAGCGAATATGGCGGCTACAAGTTAACCAAAGCCGACAAATACCTGCTCGCCAACGGCCATGCACTGGAGAACAAGCTGCTGCACAGTCCGGAAGGCTACTTCATTGCCGACATCCAACTGACGGATGACAGGAAAGGAGTCATGATACAGAACATACAGAGTATCACTCCCGGCAAGGCACAAGAGCTGATCAAGGCCATGACCCCCAAACTGGAAGCCCATGCGGCCAACATAGAAGCTGCAAAAGAGCAAAAACACGAAGAGGGGCGCAATATGGAAGCCGAGTTTAAGGAAGCGGTGGGCAAACATGACTTTGAAAAAATCGGGAAGCTCAAAGAGGAAGGATATAAACCCAGTGAAGAGTTTATCAAAGGAATCGGTAAGGAACACGGTCTGGATGAAAGGCAAACCCATGAAGTCATCCAGCTGTTCGGCACCAAGCCGGAAGAACAGGGCGAACATGAAAGGCAGGCCGCACGTCTGTTGGATGCCGCACAGACCGACAACTTTCATGTCATCCAAGAGATACAGAAAGAAGGGTACCGGCTCACTCAAGAAGACCTTACCCGGATGCGTGAAACGGGTGTGCAAGCCAACACACTGATAGCCGTACAAAAGATTTTCGGGATGGAAGGCAGCACAAAGACACTGGGAGATGTCAAACTGGCCAGCACACCCAAACCCGACAACAGCAAGGAAATGGCCCGTCCGATAGCCAGCACCATCAACCGGGCTTTCAATGACTTATAACCTAAAAAATCAGGAATTATGGATTACGATGAATTAGTACAGAAAAACATTGCAGGAGAAATCAGTGACTTAGAGTTTCTACTTGCACAGGAAGAGCTTGCACAAGCCTATCAAGAAGAGATGGCTGCCAAGCAGCAAGAGACAAACAACCAAACGGCCAGAGAATGGCTGCTTGATTACGAGAACAGAAATCTATACCAATAAATCATGGATACAGCAAGTGATAAAGCATTACAGCGTTTCGCCGAACTGATGATCGAAAAGATAAAGCAGGTGGAAGACAACTGGCAAAAGCCTTGGTTCGGGATAAAGGGTGGGGGACTTCCGCAAAATATCGAGGGAAGAACCTACAACGGAGTAAATTCCTTCATGTTGTTTCTACTTTCGGAAAAAGAGCAGTACAGCCTGCCGGTCTATATGACCTTCATGCAAGCCAAAGACAACGGCCTTAACATACTGAAAGGAGAAAAGTCATTCCCAGTCATTTACTGGAATTTCTCAGTAAGAGACAAGAACGGAAAGAAAATACCTTTCGACGTATATAAGAACCTGGATAAAAACGAGCAGCAGGAATATAAGGTCACGCCGTTTCTGAAGACATACAATGTGTTCAACGTACAGCAGACCAATCTTCAGGAAACGAAACCGGAGAAATGGGAAGCATTGAAGGAGCAATTCAAGATACCGGCCATCAAGGACGAGCAAGGGATGCTCACCGTGCCTCTGATTGATGCGATGGTACGGGAACAGCAATGGATCTGCCCCATTTATTCCAAGGAAGGAAATAGTGCTTACCATGCAAGGGGAGAAGATAACCATATCGTCGTACCCCTGAAGGGGCAGTTTAAGGACGGAGAGAATTTCTACTCCACACTACTGCATGAGATGGCGCACTCGACTGGAGAACCTGAGCATCTGAACCGGGAAAAAGGCGTGATTTTCGGAGACAAGCAATATGCCAAAGAGGAACTGGTTGCCGAACTCACCTCCGCTACCGTCGGGCAAAGCCTGGGAATATCCACCCATATCCGGGAAGAAAATGCCATGTATCTAAAAAACTGGCTGGGAGCCTTGAAAGAAGATCCCAAATTCATCTACAACATCCTTGCCGATGTAGGAAAAGCCAGCAATATGATTCAGGAACATACCGCACGGATGGAACAGTACCTCACACCGGAGGAACGGTTCACGCAGGCCGTCCTGCAAGACAACCGTCCGGTATTGGAGCAGATGAAAAACGAAGGTTTTACCCCTTCATCACGGTTATTGGAAAGTGTTGCGGCAAACCATCCTACAGCCGACAACCTTGAAACGCTACACAGCACTTTCGGCATTTCGCTGCCTTCCATGGAAGCGGAGCCAGCCATGAAAAATATGAATGAGCCACAGCTCGGATTATAAACTTTTAAAAACCATCATTATGTTTACAGGACAAATTATCGGTTATGTCGGTGCGGATGCCCGGCAGAACAAGAACGGAAAAGGATTCAACTTCCATGTATCCACCAAGTACAAGAACGTGAACAACGAGGAACAGACCCTATGGGTATGCTGTTTCGTGAATTACGAGAGTAAAGTCTTTGAGTATCTGAAAAAAGGGACACAGGTATATGTCTGCGGCGATGTGTATGCCGATGTATTCCAGAAGGATGACGGTAGCCACATCCCATCCGTCAGCCTGACCGTCTCACGCATTGAGTTACTGGGAAAGGCAGAGAAAAAAGAGAGCGGTGACGGAACGGCATCCGGACAACCCCAATAACAGCAACGGCCATGGAAAGAGAGAAGAAAGACCTGTCATTCATCCTGATCCTGCTATCCACGCTCATCGGGACAGCCGTACTGTTTCAGTGGGCTATCGTTACGGGATTATACGCTCCACTACGTAATCCGGCCATGTGGGAAAGGCTGATGGAGAAGGATATCCTATTCCGGTTTCTCTACGTTATCCTGATCGGAGGCCTCGCTTTTCTCTTTCCGGTTGGCAAAGTGAAAGACGAAAACAAGAAATGGGTTTACACCAGTATGACACTGGTTACGGCATCCATGCTGGTTGTCGGATTCAGCCGGTTATCAGCGTGGTATAACCTATTTGTATTTCCCATTCTATTCGTAGCGTACACGCTGCTTGTCATCAAGACTCTGCCTTATTTCATCCGGCGTCATGCCCAATCCGATGATAGCATTTTCGGGTTAAGCCGGGAAGAATCGGCTTTCTACTTCCGCTTTGAAACCGCCTCCGGGCCGCTGGTCATCCATAAGCCGCAGCAGAATGTCTATATCGACGGCGGTCCGGGAAGCGGTAAATCAGAGAGCTGGATCAAGGGAATCATCTACCAGTGCGCCGAGCGCAACTATGCCGGATTCGTGTACGATTGGGAGGGTGATCCCACCAAGGACAAGTCACCCATCCTCTCACGTATCGCATACGGAAGCATCGAACATTTCCGGAACAAGGGGATGGAAACACCCCGTTTCGCCTATATCAACTTTGTGGATATGTCACGCACGGTCAGGGTGAACGTACTTTCTCCGCAATACATGTCAAAGGGAAACGAATCGCTATTCATCCGCAATATCATCATGACACTGATGAAGAATCTGGAAGCAAGCTGGAAGGAAAAGACCGACTTTTGGGCCAACAATGCCATCAACTACGTCTATTCAATCGCCTATAAATGTTTCAAGGAAAGGAAGCTTGGTATCTGTACGCTGCCCCATGTGATAGCCCTTGCCCTTTCTGACAGCAACCTAGTATTCCACTGGCTGTCGGAAGATCCTGAAATCGCATTGAACATGTCCTCCATGCTGACCGCCTGGAAACTGGGTGCACAACAGCAGACAGCCGGAGCCGTATCATCCGCACAGACTCCGTTGGTACTCCTGAACAACAAATACATCTTCTGGGTGTTGTCGCCACTTCCCGAAGAAGAGTTCTCTTTGGATATAACCAACAAGGAACACCCAACGCTGTTATGCGTAGGCAATGCGCCCACCATCAAGGAAGCCGTTTCCCCTGCTATTTCCTGCATCGGCAGCGTCTTGATGTCACAGATGAACAATCCCGGCAAAGCGACCAGCATATTCATGGTAGATGAATTTCCGACCATCCTGTTGCAAGGCATTGACACTTTCATCGGAACCGCCCGGAAGCACAATGTCGCTACCATTCTCGCCGTTCAGGACTTCAACCAAGCGGTCAGGGACTATGGAGAGAAAAGTGCCAACATCCTGAAAGCCTCCTGCGGAACGCAGGCTTACGGTATGACCGGAAATGAGAAGACCGCCAAAGACATCGAGAACTTGCTTGGGGAGAAGAAAGAAGCGCAAGAATCTTATTCACACCAAGCCGGTGGCAATAACAGTGTCACGGAGAGCCTGCAAAAAGAAAAAGTCTTAAAGGCAAGGGACATTGCCGGACAAGCAGCCGGACACTTCATTGGCAAGATTGCCGGAGGCAAGCCGCCATTCTTCAGCGTGCAGATGGATATGTGCCGTTTTGAAGAGAAGGAGATACCCCGTTTCTCCTTACCGGTCAAACTGGGCAACGGCAAAGAAGAGATGGAACTGGAAATCCTGGAAGAGATTATCCAGCAGAACTACATCAAAATCATTGAAGATGTCAACGCCATCCTCAAAAAGATAGAGGACAAATTAAAAGAAAAGTCAGCAGTTCCGCCAACCGGGACACACAAGACAGAACAAAAAATCATCCGATAACATTCAACAAAAGAATCCTACCATGAGAAAAATTCATTCATTATTAGCGGCAGCCTGCTTATTGGCCGCTTCATGCAACAAAGAGGAAATCCAATCGGAAACAGACAAAGCCGGCATGTATCACATCACCGTAGCCGTAACCGGTTCCTCACCCAAAGGCAGTGTGCATATATATAATCTTGACGGCGTGAGATTCAGGAACGAACGCACCGGTACCTCCGCAGCTTCCGTAGATGAGAGTTTCACCGATAAAGCGGAATACAGCACGGAAAAGCCTGTCAGCCAAATTACCGTGCAAGGCATTCTCTATTCAAAAGAGAGTGCTATCATCACCATGCAGATAAAAAAAGACGGGGAAAGCGTATTCAACCAGAGCAAACAGTTGGAGGCCGTTCCCGGTATAGACACTACTGTTGATTTGGTTTACAGTACCTTGAAATAAAAATGCAGACGAATCAAAAAACATATACTTTCTCTTCCATATTTAGATGATATTTCTTATCTTTATGAAAGATAATCTTTCTCATTTATAATCTAAGCTCAGATAAAATGAGATTCAACTAATCCAGTCAACGTTATGAAAGTCGATTTCAATCAGATAAAAACAACCATTTCTCTGCCCGATTTCCTGCTGGAACTAGGATGGAAAATCGTGGAAGGCTCTTCCAACTCCTGTCCCAAAATGAGCAACGGAACGCATACCATCGTCATCAAGCGGAACTCGCAGAACCAATACACCTATTGGGACGTGCATAGTGACAGCGTGCGTGGCCGCAGTATCATGGATCTGATGCAGGAACATCTATTTGAAACAACCGGAAAAATGCCGTCCTTGCGCGAGGTGGGGGAGATCCTTCAGAACTACATCAACACCAACCGCATCACGACACCCGAAAAAAGCCGGTATGAAGTAGGTAACACAAGCATGAGAGCGGACGAACTTCAATTCTACTTGAGCCAGCTACAACCCTACAAGGGCAATTATCTCCAGAAAAGAGGTATCCTGAAAGAAAGCATTGAAAGCCGGTTCTTCAAAGACACTTTCTTTATCCGTGAGGTAAAGAACAAAGGGAGTGTTTACCGCAACGTGTGCATCAAGATGTACAATGAAAACGGTGTGCAAGCCATTTCTCAACGAAATGAAACATTCAAAGGGATTATCGGTGGCAAGTTCGACTGTCTGGCGACCAGCAACCATGACAAAAGCCGCCCGATAGACATTCTCTACATTGGGGAGTCATTTATAGACTGTATCTCCCACTATCAATTACGCCATTCCGGAAACGACCTCAATCTTGTATATGTATCTACGGAAGGGACATTCACGGAAGGACAAATGAGGCTATTACGCCTGATTCTTGACAAGAACCAGGTAAAGGAGCTCCGGAGCATCTTTGACAACGACAAACAAGGGCACAAGTACACTCTATGGCTGCATCGTTACTTTCATGGCGATACGACTGATGTCGAGAGCCTGAGTAACGATGAACTCCGCAACAAGGTACGGAAACTGAAGAACGTCGAACTTTCGGAAAACAAGGATTGGAACGATGATCTGAAAATCTCGTGTGGCATCTGTTCCTCCACGGAGGACGGCCAGTAACCTCATAGATTTGCTCCATCACATAATACGACAACCTATAAAATCAGATCAATATGAATATCAAGCATTTATTTTTTTGTATGCTGCTCATTGCCTTTTCCTCATGCAGCAAACCCGGCTATGAGAAGGCCATTGCGGAATGGGTTCAGACAGATTCTCACGGCACCTGGACGGATTTAAAGTTCGAACTACTGGAAGTGTTGGAAACAGAAGACGTCACCGTATCGGACAGCCTGTGCTACCTGAACAACAAAAGCGCACAATTATCCGCTGTCATACAGAAAGCGGAAAGTCCCCGTGCCTTATTCAAACCGTCCTTTTCCGCCTATATGGAAGCCGAAAAAAGCCTGAAAGCAACGGATGCCATGAAAGCCATGTACCTGCACCGTGACAGTACGGAAGTTATCGGCAAGATATTAAAATGCAGGTATGCCATCGTCCAGCCACACTCAGGGGTGCAGCAGAAAAAGACGGCTTCTTTCCTATTGTCCCCCGACATGGAAAAATGTATCGGCAAACTAAAGCCGACAAGCAAATAATCCGAGCGTAACGATGTGTAGCGACAACGTTTTTTGGGGTTCTTTTTTGGGCGTCTTCCAAAAAAGAACTCCCACACATTTAGATGTGTGGGCTATTCATTACACTACCATCCTTTCCCTTATCAACGGTATATTATCCCGTACCAAATTCAGAATCCGGTCATGATAGGCTGATAATTGGTTAGACTTTCCACGACACTGGCACACCTCCATCCTGCTAAGTGAAAACTCCACCGTTTCCATGCGCCTTCCATCCACCGTTGCCGACATTATCAACGAATCTTCTCTCTTATAATAGGCGTTGCTGAATACACAATGATGCAGCAACTTTCCCTCTTTGTAAAAGTCCGAAAGGCTTTCCAATACCCGAACCATAATATTTCCATCCGCAAACGAAAGATTAAAGAAACGTGATTTGGCAGCAATATAGTCTTTTTCATCCTTTTCAGAATATTTTTTCTTACATTTCCCCATCACCCAATCATGCGCTTCTTCTACATTCAACGGACACAAATAATGAGGATTTCTCGCATCCAATTTATTTTCTATCAGCATATCCACATAGTCCAGCCACAAGTCCGCATCATGTATCACATAGTCATGTCTTAAACAGATTTTTACATACGTCCAATACTTATCTATACCGTATTTTCTCTCTAAAAATCTCAAGAACAAATTCATTTGCCCTGCCTTATATAATATCTCCATCCGATTATCAGTTAATAATGTCATAAAGAAGGAACTCGGACAAATATCATAAAAGGCACCCTTAAATCCATTCCTCGTAAGTTCGGGTATCACTTTCATTCTCGGATAGATAACTGCCGGGCAAATATCATAAATACGGTCATGATGCACATTCCGCTTACGCAATTCCAAAGAACTTCCATATATCCATGCATCGTAATAAAATATAGACATGCCCCGCAGCAAAGACAGCGTTTCTGTCTTGCCCTCTTTATTCATCCAACACTGTACCGCCTCAATTATAAAGTAATTAGCCGGAGACCCTTTTTTCAGCCGGCAGTCCACCATAAAAAAACGGATAACTTGATATTGCTTGTATGTAGTAATCACACAAAAATATTCTTTATATACAGCCGTCCTTTTCCTGCTATTCTCCAATTTCAGGTTCATACCGCAATGAGGACATTTACAGTTTTTCTTATCTTCCTTATCCCGCCATGTATGCCCACAATCCAAACAAAAGCAATTCCCCTTTGCATCACGCTTGAAATAATGCACAAAGCAATGTTTATAGGCATAACGCTTTTGAGCCTCTGAAACGGGAGCTAACTTCCTGCTCCCATTCACGATTTCCATTTGTAATTTTGTCTTGGGTTTCATATCAAAAAAGAGTTAACTGGGTTTGTACTTCGGTGTTGTTCTCACGTTTAGCTTGTTGACGCTTCTTCAACTTTGCCAATTCTTCCTCCTGCAATTTTTTGATAGCAGCCTCACGAGCCGCTTTCTTTTCTTCCTCTGACAATTCAACATGATGATTTACGACTACATTACATTTCAATGGGCTACCCACCTCAATATTATCTTCCTGATAATAGTGCAACGCCATACCAAAAATTTCATCATCACTAAAACCACAGCAACCGCTTTTCTTCACTTGGTTTAAAATATAGGTAATGCAATTATCTATATTCTTTGTAGGTTTTTGATAGACTGGAGCAAACAGACTATCCACCGCTGCCATATTATCAAGGTATGCCTTGATGGTACTTTTAAATTGTTCTGACACTTTCATAGTATATCATTTTTAGATTTCATTTCACAATAAGCCAATTTCACGAGAAACAAGGAGAATAGGCAAATAAGAGCCAACAACGTAACCGACACAACCTTTATCGGACTTGGCGTTATTACCGCTCCGACAAACATAGCCACTGCACAAAGAGCGATGATGACCGAAAAAACAAATTGAATGATTTGCATATACTTCTGCTACTTAGTTTGTTAAACTTCTAATTTTATGCTTCAGCTAGATTTAAAGACCTTTTTTTAAAACCCCTTTCCGGGATGGCCTTTTCTTTCTGCCGACTTTTTTTTTGAGCTTTCATGCCCCATCTGAGTTTATGAGCCTTTTTTTTACGGCACACAACAATAAGGAAGGAGGGATTAAGAAAAGTTTTGGACGACAAAAAATGTTGGGGACAGCGAAGCCGTCCGGCGTTATTTTTTTCGGGACAAAGGGGCGAAGACCGGAACTCTTTCGTATCCATCCACCGAAATAAATTTGCCGTTCAAAAACAAAGGATCTCAGATGGAGCTATGAAAAAAGCACATTAGGGGAGGCAGAAAACAAGGAAAAGGGCAGTACGGAAAGTAAAACAAACCATACGGTTTTGCTTGCAAAACCGTATTCCTATCTCCCTGCCACAAGTGACAGGGGGGGAACGGGTTAGCAACGGACTGCCGGGACAAACGGTAAAAGGAAGGAACTGCAATACGGAAGAAGGAGGTTGTTTCGGCAATGCCGAAGCTCCGGATGATGACCATTGCAATCCCGCCCACGTT
>NZ_JBCOCI010000010.1:0-87734 GCF_040929485.1 Phocaeicola sp. RTP21198st1_B8_RTP21198_201120
AATTATCTGCAAATTCAGTAATGAGAGGACGTGTAAACGCAATAAGGACGTTCAAGGGCTTAGTTGCGGATTTGAGGCTTATCAGTATCGTCCGATTGATACTCCTTTAGGAAACGGTGACGATGCTTTGTTCCAGATGGGATCTAAGAATATTGAGGTGGGTGCCAATCCTGTTGGTCTTACTAATGCTATCACTGATTTGACAAATCGCCAAAATATCCGTGCAAATGCTGCTTTGAACTGGGAGATTATTAAAGGTTTGAAAGCTCGTACAGAATTTGCGATTGGTCACGGATGGAGTGAGGGTAAATATTACGATGATGGTTCTGCTTCTTCTGCTGATAATTTTACTAGAGGATATAAATATGCTAAGTTGACAAAAGGCAATACTGAAAATTGGCGTTCTGTTACTACAGTGAATTATGAAGTACAAGGTTTGGGAGATAATCATAATCTTTCTTTCTTGTTGGGTAACGAAGTCATTAAAAATACGGGTGCTTCAAGTGAAATGATTGGTGCCGGATATTCGATGGCTGAAAGCTGGGACATGGATCGTGTCTTTGGTATGTTCAATATGTATCAAGCTGGTCATGCCGATAATTCTTATTCAAATAAAATTAATACTCCTTCTACTACGGTTTCTTTCTTTGGACGTGGTAACTATTCGTTGAAGGGACGTTATTTATTGACTGCTACATTACGTGCTGATGGCTCTTCTAAGTTTGGTCCCAATCATCGTTGGGGATATTTTCCTGCTGGTGCTTTTGCATGGCGTATTTCTGATGAACCATTCTTTCAGCCATTGGCAAGAGTTGTTGATAATTTGAAATTGCGTCTTTCTTATGGACTTGCGGGGGCTGATAATATTGATGCTAGTTTATGGCGTGAAACTTGGAAAACAGGAACTACTACTTATAATGGTAATGTGGTCTCCACTTATGAACCGAACGGAATGAAAGCTAATCCAGACTTGAAATGGGAAACTACTACTTCACGTAATATTGGTTTTGATTTTGGATTGTGGGGAAGCCGTTTGTCTGGTACTTTGGATTTGTATTGGAATACAACAAGTGATTTGTTGATGCGTCAAGAAATTGATTCTTCTACAGGTTATAGCTATCAGTATCGAAATATTGGTCAGACTTCTAACAAAGGTGTTGAATTGGCTTTGAATTATCATTTGATTCGTACTAAAGATTTTAATTTGAACGTATCGGCGACTTATAACTTCAATAAGAATAATATTGATGAGTTAGATGGTGGTAAAGATATTTACTATAATAGTGGATGGGGGTCTTCAGCACAACATCCTTCATATGACTATGTTCTGTCAGAGGGCAAACCTGTAGGTGTTATTCGAGGTTTCAAAAGTGCCGGTTTCTATACGGTAGATGATTTTGATTATGTGGATGGCGTTTATAAATTAAAAGCAGGTATACCTGATATCTCAACTGCAGCTACTGGTACTTATCGTAGACCATCAGAACTGCAAGTGGCAGATGGTCAGATTGCCTTTCCTGGCGCTTTGAAATTACAGGATGTTGATAAAAGTGGTATTGTTGACTTGGATGATGTTGTTGATTTGGGTGAAGTCCAAGCAAAACATACAGGTGGTTTTTCTTTAAATGGTAATTATAAAAATATTGATTTTGGAGCTAATTTCACTTATCAGATTGGAGGAAAAGTATATAATGTTGCTACAATGAGTCAGCTTAGTGGTGGTAAAGAAACTGGTTTGGGACTTAATAAGTATAAAGATTTGGCAGGTGCTTTTCAATTGTATGATATACAGAATGGAAATTTGGTACCGGTAATAGAGCCGACAGCTTTGAAACAATTAAATGCTAATGCTAAATATGCTCTTCCTTATTATGAAGATGCCCCTATATTATCTGATTATGTAGAGGATGCTTCATATTTGCGTTTGAATACATTGACTGTCGGTTATACTTTGCCAAAAGCATGGACAACAAAAGCATACATGCAGAAAGTACGTATATATGTCACGGGAGGTAATTTATTCTGCATTACAGGTTATTCAGGTCTTGATCCTGAAGTAAACTCAGATCCGGATAAAGCCAAGTCTTATCCTACTCTTGGACTTGACTGGGGGGCATACATGCGTGCTCGTACATTTACGGTGGGTTTGAATGTTGAATTTTAATTTGAAGTCTAATAATTAAAAAACACGTAACGATGAAAAAAATATTATATACAATGATGGGTGTAGGAATGCTGTTTGCTGCTACATCTTGTGAAGACTTCTTGGATACTTCTTCACCTTCAGAGGCTGATGTGGATTTTGTATTTTCTGAAGCGTCTACTGCCCGTGCCGCACTTTATAATGCTTATGAAAAGTGGCGTGGAAATGCAGGGGTACATTCTAATGGCGTATTTTATGACTTGGTGGTTTGTGGTTCTGATGCAGAGCGTCATCCTGAGGCTTATGCATCACAAATAGCTCGTCATGTTCCTGAAAATTTATATGGTTATTCAGATGCTACTTTTACAAAGAAGGGACCTTCTAACTATACTATTTCTCAATATGGTAATGCAAAAGGAACTTGGGAATCACTGTATGCTATTATTGCTACAACAAATACATTGATTTCTGCTGTGGAAGGGTCTTCTGCTTTTGCTGGATTTGCGACTCAGGACGGACCATCTGAATTGAGTCAGATTTATGGTGAGGCTGTCGCTTTGCGTGCTACTTGTTATCATGAACTGATTCGTTTTTATGGAGATATTCCTCATCAGCTTCAGGCTGGTGAAGAGGCCAGTGAGATAACTCCCCGTGATGTGATTGCGGAATATCATATTAATAAATTGAAAGAGGTTGAGCCTTTAATGTTTAGAGCGGGAGAATCTTCGGGGATTGATAAGACTTTCATGACTAGAACTTATGTACAAGGCTTGATTGCTCGCATGGCTTTGATGGAAGGTGGATATCAGACTCGTCGTTCTGATTTTGGAAATGATTATTATAAGGATCTTGACGGTAATGTATTGTCTTTTGAGAAAGCAGGCGAAACATCAGCTACTCAGTGTTTTTATGGTCGCCGTACAGATTGGGAGAAGTTTTATAAGATTGCAGAAACTTATCTTACTTCTGCTGTAAATAATTCTGGTACTACAGCTTTGCAGGTTAATGACCCTAGAAGCAGTGATAAGAAGACATTTGGTAATCCTTATCAGTATGTATTCCAACAAATGATGGATGAAACGATTGCAGATGAAAATGTATATGAAATTCCTGAAACTCGTGGTAAGCAGGGTGAACGTCCTTATGCATTCGGACGTCCGTCGTCTGGTGGCGGTTCTGCTGCTTATCCTTGTAAAAACTATGGTCAGAGCCGTTTCCATGCAGTTTATTATTATGGTGATTTTGATCCGAATGATATGCGCCGTGACGTTACATGTACGGTGACCGGTTCGACTGGTGATGGCTCTGAGAAGATTATTCCTTTTACTATGGGCTCTGTAGCTAATAATGGTGGTATTGCTTTGAATAAATGGGACGAGAATCGTCAAGCTAATCCTTGGGTTATTAAGAGCCGTCAGGCTGGTATCAATACTCCTTATATGCGTTTTTCGGATATCATTTTGATGTTGGCTGAAGTAAAAGCAGCATTGGGTGATGACGCTTCTGCCAAGCAATATTTGTCTATGGTTCGTAATCGTGCTTTTGCTTCTACATCAGAAGCTAATGTAGATGGCTTTATCAGTAAATGTGGTTCTGTATTGGATGCTGTCCTTGAAGAACGTAAGTTGGAGTTTGGTGGTGAAGGTATCCGTCGTTATGATCTGATTCGTAATAATAAATTAGGTGCGGCTATTGATAACTTCCATAAGCGTACTAGTACAATGATCAGTGATTTAAAGTCTAAAGGTTATCATACTTTTGATAATGGTAATACCATTTCATCTTATATTTGGGTTAAAAAAGTAAATCCGGCAGATTTTGGTGTTAGTTATAGACTTACCACGACTTGTACTGATAAAACGAATCCTGTACTTTTCCCAGGCTGGAGAGGTCAGAACGATGATTGGGCATCTGTAGCTTCTTCCAATGGAACTTCAACAAAGAATCTTACGGCAGGTAATATTACTAATCTTGCTATCAAAGGATTGTTTGAATATATTGATCCAAATGGAAGTGAGGCTAAAGCTTTAGAAGCCGATGGATATACAAAACAACCGTGGGGAGCAAAAATCGCAGAATTGGAGAATGAATACAATTCATATGTATTTAATGGATACGTTGCAGGTGAGGCTCCTATTTATTTGATTCCTTACCATCCTGATGTTATTAAGAATTCAAATGGTGTATTGACTAATGGATATGGTTTTGGACAAGAATAATGTATTATAAGTAAATAAAGAGAGGTTTGATAAAGACCTTTGTAAATAAAATCTTAAAGTCTTACTCAGGTTTGCGAAGCTTAACGTATTCCTGAGTAAGCTTTTTATAGATATACCAGATTTTTGGAATTTCTGATCTAAGTGTTCAAAGGGGGTGGGTAGTAATTTATTAATTTTTGCTTCTCAATTGTATAACTATTATTGATAGCTAATGTGCTTTTATATGCAACGATGTTTATTATTGGTGTTGATAGTGCTCATGCTTGTGGTAAAGGTATGGGGTGAACCTGTATGTGAAATTTTGTATTTTAATGAACTGAAGGGACTACCCAGCAATCACATCACTCGTATAATACAGGACAAACAAGGTGCTATCTGGATGGCTACTTGGAATGGTCTTTGCCTTTATGATGGTTATGAGTTTCACACCTATAAGAGCAATGATGCTTTGAGCACTTCCGATCGCTTTCGTAATGTAGTGATGGAAGAGGATGGAAATTTTGTATGTGCCATAGATGATGATTTTTTCAACTTCAATGTGGTTAGTCATGTGTTTTCTAGGCTTAATGGGGTGGAGAAGGAGTACGCCAAGCAGAAGATGACACTACACCCTTTACAGATAAAGACTGAAATTAGTTTGACTGACGATTTCGGCACGAGATGGCAGATTGCTTTTGACGGTAGAATTAGCTATTGTGGTCAGGACGATAATACATTTACGAATATGCCAGACCGTATAAAGTTGAACCATATCACAGGATTTTTCATAGACCGCCAAAAATGCTTGTGGATATATGGACACGATGGAGTTTGTCGCATAGCCTTCTTTGACAACAATATTCATCGTTTAGCATTCTCAGGTGGTGCAGCGGTGAAGTGCTTGTTTTCAGATAGCGATGGTCAGTCGTTCTGGATGGCTTCAAGCAATGGAATGGTCAGATATTACGCTGACCTACAGTCGTCACCGCAGTATCTCGATGCCCAAGGACATTTGTCGAACAAGATGGATCACTTTGGAAGAAAAGTATATTGCATGGATCGTTTCGATGATAAACTTTGGCTGGGTTGTAAGGGAGAGGGGGTCTTTGTTTTAGGAAAAACGCTAGAGAATATTCTGCCAGACTTAGATGTTTACAGTTTTGAGTGCGATAGTTTGGAACGTTTGTGGGTAGCCACAATGGATGATGGTTTGAAGGTGATCCAAAAGGGCGAGCACTATATTATATATAATGTGGAAACACCGATGAAAAGCATTCGTCGTCTGCTGCTGACAAGCAGTGGAGAGTTGTTGTTGGCCGGTCCTGAAGGATTGGCAGTTGCCAAGATTGATAAAGACTTACAGAAGATGAAGTTTCACCTCTACCTTAATCAACCCGACAATGAAGCGAGTCTGCCTAGCAATGCAGTGATGTCACTTCTAGAGAGTTCTAGTGGACGTATTTACGTGGGTACGGAAAGCCGTGGGCTCTGCTATATGGAGGAAGATAAACAGAGTTTTCATCGTATGAGCCACTATCAAAACGTGATACTGTCACTGAGTGAATGGGACGGAAAAATATGGATTGTGTCGTCCAACCGTATTGAGAATGTAGACGAATCCACTAATACAAGAACTGTTTATGACCACTACCCATATCCAATTAATGTATCCCATGGAGAATGCGCGCCACTCATCACTGCTGAAGGCAAGTGGTTAGTACCAGTGTCTAGTGGCGTATATGTGATGGACATGAAGCAGTATATCGCGAAGCGCTATGTGCCACCGCTAGTTATTCTGAATGCAAGTGTTGATGGTTATCGCCACGGGTTACAGGGGGATACATTGTTACTTAGTCCGGATGAGCGCAACCTATCGGTTCAGTTTGCTGCTTTGGATTATATCTACAATGAGAACATAGTCTACGCGTATCGTTTCATGAAGGAAGGAGAAGAGAACACCAATTGGATAGACTTGGGGGAGCAGCATAGTTTGACGCTAATGGATATCTGCCCAGGTGAATATGTCTTGGAGATGCGTTCCACTGATGCTTCTGGAGGATGGGCTGACAATATAAGACATATAAAGGTTTTCGTTGAACCAAAGTTCAGTGAGACTGTTTTAGCTAAGGTGTTGCTGATAATGGTTGTAGTAGTAGGTTGGGGTTATATCATCCGTTACTTAAAAGTTATAAAACGCCGTCAACGTGAAATTGCTGATACTTATCTGAAACTGATTGAGGAAAATGCAAGGATTAGAGAATCAGAAGTTACAACTCTTCGGAGAAGGAAGTCTGTGATCGGAGTAGCCCCCAATCATAAGCAAGCAGAAACGCAGACAACAATACTAGCTGTAGAACAGCTATCAGAATATGATAACGAATTCTTGTCGCGCGTATCGGCATTTGTAGAAGAGAATCTTTCGAATGCTAATGCCACAATAGATGACATGGCTTTGGCTACAATTACGAGTAAGTCAGTCCTCTACAGGAAAATGAAATTGCTTACTGGCAATTCACCTATGGACTTTTTAGCTTCTGCTCGCATACGTGAGGCATGTCATTTGCTGGAAAGTACTCAGTTATTGGTGAAAGACATTAGCTCTCGCTGTGGTTACACGAGTCAGCGTTATTTTAGTCGTGCTTTCAAACGTGATTTAAATATGAGTCCATCGGAATATCGTGATACCCATAAAATTCTAAATTGATGCACTTTTCTATTCAAACAGACTTTTTTGTGTTTGTTACCTGACTTGTTTTAAAAAAATAGCAATAATTTTATGCATGAATAATTTACTAAAACTTAATTTTATGCTTAAAAAACTACTATTTTCTTTTTTATGTGCAGCATTTCTTGTAGGATTCCCATTTTCATTATCCGCCCAAAAGCTAATGGAGGTGGAACCTATCGTGATTGAACTTTGGCCGAATGGAGCTCCAAATGACAACGGGCTCACAGGCGAGGAATATCGTAATAAAAATAACCGTATTACTAACGTTACGAAACCAACATTAACAGTGTTTCCCGCACCTAATCCCAATGGTATGGCAGTGATAGCCTGTCCTGGTGGTGGATATCAGCATCTAGCATTCGAGCATGAGGGCATCGATCAGGCTGCTTGGTACAATGCTCAGGGGATCACGTTCGCTGTGCTGAAATACCGTATGCCAAATGGACATTTCGAATGTCCGTTGAGCGATATTCGTCAGGCTATGGCATTGATGCATGAGTATGCTAAAAAATGGGGTGTTGATAATAATAAAATAGGAGTGCAGGGCTCATCGGCAGGTGCCCATTTGGCTTGTACTTTGGCCACGGGCTTTCGTACCCCCAAGGAACGTCCAGCCTTTCAGATTATGTTTTATGGAGCTATAACTCCAGCAATGGAGGGTTGCAAAAAGAATGGAACAAATTCGAAACTTGCTTTTCAAGATAATAAACTTGAAGTGGTAGCGAACACACCTCCTGCATTCATTATGGTGAGTGCGGACGATAGACTTTGTGTGGATCTGTGTGTCAACTATTTTCTAGAATTGAAAAAAGCTGGTGTTTGGTCAGCCCTACATGTTTATCCTGAAGGAGGACACGGCTGGGGATTTAAGGATGCTTTTAAGTATAAGCCTATGTGGACTATGGAATTGAGTCACTGGCTTTCTTTACTAAACCAGCGACTCGACAACCAAAAAGCTGAAATCATCCAGAAAAAGACCATTGAGAATGGTGGTACAGGTCCTTATAAGGCCATCGCTGCCAAAGTGAACACATTGAATGATTATGTGGTGTATCGTCCTGCCGACCTTAAGGTAGCTGTAGAGTGCGAGGAGAAGGCTCTGCCATTGGTGGTCTTTGCGAATGGCGGTTGCCACGATTGTTCTGTACGTTTTGAAGGTATGCTTAACGAGATAGCTTCTCATGGCTACATTGTGATAGCTCTTGGTGAATTACGTATGGAGTATAGTCTGGAAGGTAATCACAAGACCAATCCTCAACAACTCATTTATGCTCTTGATTGGATGGAGCAGCAATTGAATGATTCTGAGAGCGAATATTATAATATGGTGGATATGCAGGCAGTAGCTTCGGCTGGGCAGTCGTGTGGAGGTGCTCAGGTGCTTGCCGTATGTGGTGACCCACGTTTTAAGGCTCATATTATGTACAACTCAGGCTTAGGTGAAATGAAAATGGCAGGAGTTGACATGGAGTCACTGAAAAATCTTCATGCTCCCATTCTCTATATGCTTGGAGGTGACGATGATATAGCTGCTAGAAATGCAATGATGGATTACGACAACATAATCACTGTCCCTGTGGTAATGGCTAACCATAAGACTGCAGGTCATACAGGTGCTTTTGATGAGCCCCAAGGTGGTAGTTATGCTAAACTCAGTCTAGACTGGCTTGACTGGCAACTGAAGCACAAGAAAACATTATCGAAGGTCTTCAAAAAAGGTGATCCCCAGCGCTATTCAATGTTTGAAATAAAAAGTAAATTTTGATGGTTACTTCGGTTTTACAGCAGGTGTGGTTGAAATATTGCTTCCGGGGTCAAGATGGAGCTGTTCATTCTTTACCAGCCATACCAGATGAGGGGAAGAGTGGCTCTGTGAAGGGAATCTGTGCTCGTGGTGGTTTTATGGTGGACATAAAATGGGAAGCAGGAATACTCATTTCTGCGGATATCACTTCTCGTAAGGGGGGCAACTTGCGTCTATGTTCATATGTTCCTTTTAAGGGCGAGGGTGTAAAGAAAGCTTTTGGCGATAATCTAAATAAGCTATACCAGAGATTATAATCCATATTGTTATAATTAATGAATAGAAATGAAAAAAACATTGTTTTTATATAGTATTACGTTCTGTGCCGTATTCCCCATTTTCACTTTCGCCCAGAAGCCTTTGTATAAGAATCCGGAAGCAGCAATAGAGGAACGTGTAGAAGATCTCTTAGGACGAATGACTCTTGAGGAGAAAGTAGCGCAACTTGGTTCTACTGGTAATTTGGAAGTGGAGAATGGCATAATAATGCAACGAGATGGACTCCGCAACGGTTTGGGACAGTTGAGTCGTACGGGTGAGAAACTGCTTCCTAAGCAAACTGTACAATTGGTAAATGCTCTACAGCATTTTCTGATGGACAGCACTCGACTGGGCATACCCGCTATAATTCATGAAGAGACGCTTCATGGTGTGATGATGGCTGGTGCGACAGTATTTCCTCAGGCTATTGCTCGTGGTTCGTCATGGAATGTAGATCTTGAACGAAAAGTTGGGGAGGTTATTGCTCGCGAAACTAGAAGCAGAGGAAGTAATCTTTCGCTCTCGCCTAATCTTGATTTGGCTCGCGACCCACGGTATGGTCGCACTGAGGAAACTTATGGTGAGGATCCTTATTTGGCTTCTCGAATGGGTGTTGCTATTATAAGCGGTATGCAGGGTGATACCTATAATATAGGTAAGGACCATATAGGTGTCACTGTTAAGCATTTGGGGGCTTCTGGGCAGCCACTTGGCGGTCTCAATCTTTCGCCTAACTATATGAGCGAACGAACGATGCGTGAGGCCGATTTTGTGCCGTTTCGGGCTGCTGTAGAGGAGGCTAAGGTTGCATCGGTGATGGCTGCTTATGTGGAATATGACGGACAGCCTTGCCATTCCAATCAGTGGCTTCTTGATGACTTGTTGAGACGCGAATGGGGATTTGAAGGCATTGTGGTATCTGACTACGGAGGCATTGGTACAATTGCCCATTCTCATCATTGTGCTGAGGATATGGATGAAGCAGCTCTATTGGCGCTTAATGCTGGAGTCGATGTAGAGCTGGCACGTACTAACGCCTATAAAAACTTGGTGAAGTTGGTACACGACGGACGGCTTGAAGAGAAGAGTATCGACCGTGCCGTGAAACGTGTGTTGCGGCTGAAATTCCGTTTGGGGCTGTTTGAAAATCCGTACGCTGATGAGAATTATGCCATGAAGAATAACCGTTCGGCAGAAAATCTCTTGTTGTCGCTCAATATGGCTCGTGAATCAGTTGTGCTGTTGAAGAATAAACAAGGTATTTTGCCTCTCAATCTTGACAAATACAAGGATATTGCTGTAATAGGTCCTAATGCTGCTCACGCCCATTATGGAGGTTATACCACTGAGTGGAGCTATGACAAGGGGATTTCTATTCTTGACGGTTTGCAAAAGGTACTCTCAGAACTCAATCAGATATGTTCCATTAAGTATGCCGAGGGTTGTAAGATTCATTCTGATGATGGCTATTGGCGCCATCCTGAGCCAGCATTTTACGATGAAGACAAGGACCATGAGTTGATATGTGAAGCTATGGAGGTGGCCGGTCAGAGCGATATTGTCATTCTGGTTCTTGGTGGCACACCTCGTACTTGTCGCGAGAGTGCAGGAATGAAGCGACTGGGTGATCGTAACGACCTTTGCCTGTATGGACGTCAGCAGGAATTGTTCGATTCGCTCTGTACGCTTGGCAAACCGATAATAGTTTATCTGATGAACGGTCGGCCGCTTACCATTAACAGGATTGCGGCTGAGGCTGACGCCATTCTAGAGGGTTGGTATTTGGGTGAGGCTACGGGTAAGGCTGTGGCAGAGGTATTATTGGGTAAAGTCAATCCTTCAGGTAAACTTCCTGTCTCATTTCCTCGTTCAGTCGGCAACTTGCCAGCCTATTACAATCGTCATCCATCTGCCTTTGGGCTACGTTACATCAACGCGGATAATGAACCTCTTTATCCGTTTGGATTCGGCTTGAGTTACACCACTTTCGAATATGGCAAGCCCAAACTCAGTACAAAGGAAATGACGGTAGATGGAAGCGTTCTACTAAGCGTTAAAGTGAAGAACACAGGTTCTGTGGAAGGCAAGGAAGTGGTACAACTCTATGTGCGCGATGATTTGAGTACAGTGACACGCCCTATTAAAGAACTGAAAGGCTTTAAGAAGATATTTCTCAAACCAGGCGAAGAGCAAATTGTGAGGTTCACAGTTGACCGCACTACTCTGAAGTATTTTAACCGCAAGATGCAAGAGGTAGTAGAGCCTGGTACATTCACACTCATGGTGGGGCCTAACTCTACCGATTTGCAAGATATAAAATTTATAGTAAAATGAAAAAGATTCAATTGTTGTTTTGTTTACTATTGATACCCATAATCGTTTCGGCTCAAGACGTATGGCAAGCGAAGTATGTAGAAATTGAACAGAGTATTAAGGTTCCAAATTTTAAGAACAAACAGTATAGAATAACAAAGTTTGAAGCTCTAGCTAGTGCTTTGGCGGCAGTTAATCAGAAAGCCTTCGATACTGATAATGGATGTATGGCAGATCTCGGATGTACCCAGGATAATCATGACCATGATTATCCTAGTGCAGAAAATGTTGCCATCGATTGTTTATTGGGTAATATTTGTTCTGAGGGTTGGAACAGCATTGCTTTTCCTTCAGTCACAATGGTGGAATACAATAGTAGCAAACTCGGTAATCCGGTTGAAAAGGTTGATAATTCAAAGCAACACAAGTGGAATTGTCAATTTGCTTTGGAGAAAGACGTCGAATTGATTGGCAACTATCGAAATCCAGTCTATGTTCTTAATAGTTGGAATCCTACGCAAATATCCATGGTCGATACACTTAGAATTCAGGGGGCACGCGGACGATTGGCGGCAACACTTGAAGTGCCCGTGCTCAAAGTTGGTGAGAAATGTCCCATCGTGATAATTTGTCATGGCTTTGGAGGCAATCGTGACAGAGGTACTACTTACATGGTGGCAAAGCAACTCCCAAACGAAGGTATAGCTACACTTCGTTTCGATTTCAACGGTCACGGACAGAGCGATGGAAAAATGAAAGACATGACTGTGCTCAATGAGGTTGAGGACGCCAAATGTGTATATCAGTATGCTGCAGGATTGCCTTTTGTTGACCGTGAACGTATCGCTATGTTAGGAGCTTCACAAGGTGGTGTGGTAACTAGCATGGCTGTTGGTGAATTGGGTTCAACGAAGATAAAGGCAGCCGTATTGATGTGCCCGGCAGCTGTGCTCCGCGATGATTGCATCAAAGGGCTGCTGATGGGTAAACGTTACGATCCGCTTGATCCTCCTGAGGTTGTGCAAGTTGGCGATAAGTGCATTGGGCGTGAGTTTATCAAGACTACATTCCGCTTGCCTATTTACGAAACAGCCGCAAAATTCCAAGGCCGTGCCTGCATCATTCATGGCACAGGTGACCGCACGGCTCCATATACTTATGGTATTCGCTATCATAAAATATGGACTGACAGCGAGTATCATGAGCTCGATGGCTACGACCATAGTTTTAATCCTGAACCACAGACGGCAGTTTCGATAGCTATTGATTTTCTTAAAAGAACTTTGTTGTATGCAAAATAAAATCGTTCTCTACAACTAAAGCATTACAGCTATGTAATATAACCGTCATTCCATAGCCTATCAGTTGACCAATGAAATCATAGGCGATTTTTTTGATACGTCGTTATCTGTAGATAGGAATTTCGAGCCACCGATAGGATATGGAATGATTTTTAGAGAAATTATTGAAGGAACGGTGTTTGAATGTTCAATCTGTGCGATATTATTCAATTCATTACTGACTGTTTCAATCAACACCTTCTTTCTAAGCAGAATTTTATCTGCTATGCTCATCAAGGAATCGCTCATGCTGTTTTTTACCTTGGTGACAAGCTGTATTCCGTTAAGGAAAAGATTCTCAAACATAATCAGCCCGATATATCCCTTGTCAGCGCATAATTCTTCCTATATGTTTTCTAGAAATTTTCCCTGCTTCAAAGGCTCATGGGACATCCACATTGTGTCATACAATTAAACTCTGTAACTATGGACTCTGAGAACATAGGGATAATCGTTTAAATGTTATAATTCAGCACTATAAATTTAATACTTTTATTACTATGTTCCTAATCAGCAATGATATATCTGCATATTTATATCGAACTCATGTTATATTAGAATAATCCTTGTTTCCTAATGTTCGATAAGGCGGTATTCGTTATTTTGTATGGTGCTTTTAAAGTTGCCCATCCTCCTCAAGAACGACATCTTCCGAGTATGAGCTATTGTTATGGGTAGATAGATTATCTTACTTTTTCTCAATAAGTTTCATAGATAACTTTTGGGGGGGAGCTTTGATTCTTTTATTAGGTATTATAATTGTGAAGCATTATATATGATAGTTTGGATTAAATTCAAGGATATGGAGATGTCGTAATCTTATGGTTTTATACATATATCCTGATTGATCCAAAGAGAAAAAATATTTTATTTCTAAATACGTGATAGGACATTTTCTGCCTTTGTGAGGGCAACTGCTCTCACCTTTAGAGGTATCTCTCACCCCATCTCTCACCCTTGAAACGCTTTATTCATCGGGGGAAAGCGATAAAAGGTGAGAGCATGAGAGATAAAATGTGTTTTTTTGTATTGATAGGAGTAGTCCCGAAAGTTAACGGCATAACTTCCGGGAACAATGGTGGAAACTCCCTAAAGTTATGCCGTCAGTTTGGAAAAGACTCCCGTCATGAAAGGGAAGACGTTCCGGGGAAAAACAGCCTGTTTTTACACGAATGTTCATGTGGGTCTTCATGAACGTTCACGTAGGGCTACATATACGTTCGCGTGAGGTTGTACGTATATACGTGTTGAACCATCAGTGTTGTCTTCATGTGCAGAAAGACCTTGTTCTTTTAGAAAAAGATAAGGATCTTTTAAAAAAACGAACTTATCTTTTTTGCCTGTCTGCAAGATCAAGAACGTCTTACTATAGAATGTCTTAAAGAAGTTCCCACTCTATTTATCCCAATCTGTTTTTTCGACCATGTTCTTATGTTGCTAAATTGTGCACATAAAAGACCAATTTTTACCTTGTTCTTCTTTGATTGCCTGTTATTTTTGCACCCAGACACATTCTAATCTGATACGAAATGAAATTAAAAGTTTTAATAAGTGCAATAGTGAGCATTATTATATGGCCGGAAAGTATTGTAGCACAAAGTGAATTGATTCCAATGATAGAAATACCTGCAGGAAATTTCTATATGGGTACCTTGGGTGAAGATGAGAATTATGATGAGGCGCCTATGCATAAGGTACATATATCCAAATCTTTTAAAATGGGAATGACCGAGGTGACTAATGCACAGTATGAATTGTTCTGCCCTGAGCACAAGACGTTACGTGGTAAAAATGGTTTTTCAAGTGAAGATGATGAAGCGGTGGTGTACGTAACTTATCAAGATGCTGTTGCCTTTTGTGACTGGTTGACTCAAAAAGAAGGTAAAACTTATCGTCTGCCTACTGAAGCTGAATGGGAGTATGCCTGTAAGGCAGGTCGTTATTGGAATTTCTATATGGATGACAAACTTCCTGTTGCTTGGCAAAAAAATCAAGTGATAACAGCTACTCCAAAACCGTTGTCTTTGAAAGTGGCTCAAACCCCTCCTAATGACTGGGGACTATATGATATGTGTGGAAATGTGGAAGAATGGTGCCTGGACTGGTATGGACCTTATATAGATAAGGAACAGACAGATCCGGTAGGATATTCGGATGGCATAGCACGGGTGACCAGAGGAGGTAGTCATAATACACCGGTGAAATATCTCCGTTCGGCAAACCGTATGGCTATGTTGCCAGAGGATAAACATGCAATGACGGGCTTTCGGGTGGTACAGGCAGAGTATCCGCAGACCGCTCCGCTTTCTCAGCCAAAAGATGAGTATGTTGTGTCTCAGATAAAATGGGATTGGGCCTCTCAATATATCACGGAACCTGTCTTCACTGCTCCTTTGGTTTATGTGCATGAACCGGATGCGCATAGTGGAACGCCTTTTTTCAAACATAATCATCAGCCGGCATTGACTTGGTGTGATAATGGAGATTTGTTAGCTGTGTGGTTTTCTACCAATGAAGAAAAAGGGCGTGAGATGGTGGTGCTCTCTTCGCGTTTGCGTGCCGGAAGTAGTGAATGGGAGAAGCCCCGTATGTTTTATCAGATAGCTGATCGTAACTTGACCGGAACTGCATTATTGAATGACCATCAAGGGACTCTTTATCATATTAATGGAGTGGAGGCGGCCGGACATTGGCAGAATTTGATGATGACTTTGCGTACAAGTACAGATAATGGACAAACTTGGAGTAAACCTCGTATTATTGCTCCAGAACATACGAGACGCCATCAAGTGATAGCCGGAACCTCTATTACAAAGGAAGGCTGGTTTGTTCAGGCTTGTGATGCCGGACCAGGTGGAAGAGACGGGGCGGCTGTTCATATCAGTAAGGATAAAGGAAAAACTTGGACGGATCCATGGGATGGAGCATCTTTGCCTGATTTTAAAGAAGGGGGGACAGGTACCACTATCGCTGGAATCCATGCCGGAGTGGTGCAATTGAAGGATGGCAGATTGATGGCATTGGGGCGTAATAATAGTATTCGTGATAAAGAAGGACATCTACGTATGCCCATGAGTGTGTCTGATGATATGGGTAAGACTTGGCATTATTCCGCTTCGGAATTTCCCCCCATTGATGGAGGACAACGGCTGGTATTGATGCGTTTGAATGAAGGTCCTATTTTACTGATATCTTTTACTGAGCATCCTTATCGTACTCCGAAGGAGGAGCGTGGTATGATGTTTACTGATAAGTCAGGAAAGTCTTTTAAAGGATATGGCATGTATGCTGCTTTGTCATACGATGAAGGTAAGACTTGGCCTGTACAACGTTTGTTGACTGACGGTACTTATCGTTTTCTTAATGGTGGAGCTTGGACTCAGTTTTTTGAAATGGATGAGGGTCATGCCGAACCTCGTGGTTATTTGGCTGGAACACAAACACCCGATAATATGATCCATTTGATAACAAGTCGCTTCTATTATAAATTTAATTTAGCTTGGTTGAAAGGAAACGAAAGTATTATATCTCCTCAATCTTTGTCTGACTAAAGGACGTAGAATGCATATATCCAATACTTTGTATTGTCTTACTTTCGTTTTCTAGTTGTATTGTTTGTTGTAAATGAAAGTAATCGAAATAAAATAAAGTAAAATAATGCAAAATGATTTTTGTTTTCCGAAAATATTTCTACTTTTGCAATGTGTGATTTAAGATATTATGATTATGGCGCACGCTTAAAGAGAACACAAAAAGAATTATTAAATCTAAAATGATTATTTGTTAACCCAGGAAAGTATGGAAAATGTTCAGAAAACAAGGCGTTTGTTTGCAAGCGCATACGGTTGCAAAGCCAGCCGTTCTTTTCTTATTTGGGGATTGTCGGCCGCAATGTCTATAAGTGTTATACCGATGATGGCTGAGATTTCTGTTGGTGAGAAAAACTATGATACTCAAATTGTTAGCCAGACAAAGACTATAACCGGAACCATTATTGATGAAACAGGTGAACCTATGATTGGGGTGTCGGTTTTAGTTCAAGGGACTACTACAGGGGCAGTTACAGATTTGGATGGTAAATTTACATTGGAAGTTCCCGCAAACGCTACATTGGTAGTTTCCTATATCGGATACAAGACTCAAAATGTAAAAGTCGGTAGCCAAAATACGTTTGCCATTAAGATGGAGAGTGATAATGAGGTGCTTGATGAAGTGGTAGTAATTGGTTATCAGACTATTAAACGTAAGGACTTGACTGGTTCTGTTGCTTCTGTTAGTGGTAAAACCGTGTCTGTTATGCCTGTTTCTAATGTAGCACAGGCTATGCAAGGTAAACTTCCTGGTGTGAACATTACCTCACAAGATGGACGTCCTGATGCGGCAATTTCTATTCGTGTGCGAGGAGGAGGTTCCATTTCGCAAAGTAATGAACCTTTGATTTTAGTAGATGGTGTAACTGTGAATTCTTTAAATGATATTCCGTCTGATCAAGTGGAAAGTATTGATGTGCTGAAAGATGCTTCTTCTACAGCTATCTATGGTGCGCGTGGTGCCAATGGTGTAATTCTTGTGACTACAAAGGGAGCGAAAGAAGGAAAGGTTTCGGTTTCTTATAATGGCTATGTTAAATTCAATACTCCGACTAAATACTTGGAAACATTAGATCCTTATGATTATTTGTCATTTGTTTGGGGAAATGCCGCCGCCAGTGGCGATGCATATCGTTTGCCATTTGAAAAATTATATGGTATTGGTGATTATTTGGGTAGTAATACAGAGGGTATAGAAAGCTATCGTAACACCAAGAATTATAACATCCAAAAAGATGTGTATAATAGTTCTGTATCCCATAATCATGATTTGTCTGTTAGTGGAGGTACTGAAAAAACAAAAGTCTTGTTTGCGATGAACTATATGGATGAGCAAGGTATGAAACTTAACTCTTATGCAAAGCGTGGAGGTGTTTCGTTGAAGATTAATCAGAAATTACGTGATAATTTAGATATTAATCTGGATACTCGTTATAGTGATATGCGTACTATGGGAGATGAAGGAACAACTAATGGTTCCGGCTCATTGCTTTCATCTTCTTATCGTTTTCGTCCGATTGCTACTCGTGATATTTTGGGGGACTTGAATGCTTTGCGTGAAGGGAATATGGAGATGTATGGTCGTCAGTCTACCTGGGATACTTATAGTCCTGTGGCTCGTATCGGAGATTATGATCCACTATATATTAAACAAAGACTTCGTGGTACTTTATCTTTAAATTGGAGATTGTTTGATGGCTTTGCTTATCATACTGACTTTACTTTAAACCAATCATGGGAACAAGATAAGATTTGGGGGGGGGCTATTTATAATAATTATTTGGATGACGAAACAGGAGCCAAACTATATGCGGGAAATGTGGAATATACAAAGCGTGACAGTTGGGGACTGCGTTGGACGAATACAATCAGTTATGACTTCAATTTTTTACCTAAACAGCATCGTTTGAATATTCTGTTGGGACATGAAGTTACAGACTCCGGAGGTAGTAAAATGTCAATTTCAGCTAGTCACTTTCCCTCTAATTTTACAAAGGATAATGCATTTGCCATGATTAACCAATATGATGCAGATCATGGAACAAGTAAATTTTCTTCTGGAGTAGATATTCCCGGACGTATTCTCTCATTCTTTGGTCGTGCTAATTATACATTGATGGATCGTTATTTGTTTACTGTGACATTCCGTGCCGATGGCTCTTCTAAGTTTTCCCCCGAACACCGTTGGGGATATTTTCCTGCTGCGGCTTTTGGATGGCGCCTTTCTGAAGAAACTTTCATGGAAGGGACGAAAGACTGGTTAGATAACTTGAAAGTCCGTTTGTCTTATGGTACGGTAGGTAATGATGGTATCAGCTCTGATTTATGGTCACAAACGTGGACTTCTGAAACAGATTTACGATATCAATATATACTAAATAACCAGTATTCATCTTCTTATGACCTTTCAACGGAACAAATGGCAAATAAAAATCTAAAATGGGAAACAACTATTACACGTAATTTTGGTTTCGATTTCGGATTTTTAAAGAACCGTTTGTGGGGATCTTTGGATTTATATTGGAATACAACAAAGGATTTGCTGATGTTGACTTCGCTTCCGGGGATTACCGGATTCACATCTACGTATGATAACATTGGTCAGACTAGTAATAAGGGAATTGAGTTTTCTTTGTCAGGTGTGATTTTTGAAAATAAAGATTGGAATATTACGGCTGGTATGAATATAAATTTCAATAAGGGTAAGGTCGATAAGTTGGCAGAAAATGTAACAGGTTTATATGGCTCTAGTTGGTGTGGCAGTAGCAGTTTCCCGGGTGAGGATTATATTTTACAGGAAGGCAAACCTGTGGGTATGGTCAGAGGTTTTATATATGATGGCTTTTATACTACAGATGACTTTAATTATGTAAACGGACAATATATATTGAAAGAGGGCGTGGCAGATTTAGGTTCTTTTATTAATCCTGTACATGGGGTGGACCGTCCGTCCGGACAAAATGCCTATCCGGGTCTTCCGAAATTTAGGGATATGGATAATAGTGGCAGCATTGATGAGAAAGATGTTACCATTATTGGTGATATGAATCCTGTTCATACAGGTGGTTTCAATATCAATACAACTTATAAAAATTTTGATTTAGGATTGTATTTTAATTGGAGTTATGGTAATGATGTGTATAATGTGAATAAAATCGCTTCCTTGTACGGCGCAAAAGAAAAGGGAGTATATGAGAATAAACTTGGTTTTATGAAAGACTCCTATAAGATTTATGACGTGGTAGATGGGAAATTAGTTCGTCTCACTACTCCTGAGCAATTAAATGCAGCTAATGTAAATGCTAATTTACCATTACCTTATAGTGAAAATGGGGTTACTTCCAGTATTGCTATTGAAGATGGTTCTTATTTGCGTCTGAACACGTTGACATTGGGGTATTCATTGCCCGATAAGGTTTTGCATAAGGCTGGTTTGAGTAAATTGCGTATTTATGGAACAATCTATAATTTGTTTACCTTAACCGGTTACTCAGGTCTGGATCCTGAAGTTAGTGCTAATACCTCTCAGAATAAGGCGAAATACCCTACAGTAGGATTGGACTGGGGTACTTATCCTAGAGCACGTTCGTTTGTGGTTGGTTTAAATCTTGCTTTCTAATCAAAAAAACAAATCATTAAATTAATTATTATGAATAAATTAGCAACATATATATCTGCATTGGCACTATGCTGTTCCTTTGCTCAATGTAGTGATTATCTGAATACTTCTTCACCGGAGAACACTGGAGATGAGTTTGTAACCTCTTCTACTTCCGAAACTTTTAAAATCCTGTCTTGGTGTTATGCTAATTATCGGCAGAATTGTATTATGGGAGCTTATCGTTGGAATGATCCCATTGGCTCAGACTCTGAAATATATCCGGAAATAGGCTCTTTAAATAATGCCAACGCTAGACTATTACCGGAATTGTTAAGTGTAAATGCTGGTGGTTCAGGCTTCAACGGGCTTTATACTACGATTGCACGTGCATCTAAGGTAGCGGAATTGGTAGCTGATAAACCTGCATTTCAAGATGCTGTGGCAGCAGGAAAAGTAAATGATTGGACTCAACTTTATGGTGAGGCTTTAACAATGAAGGCTTTCTGCTATTTCGATTTGGTAAAACATTATGGTGATGTACCTTATGGATATGAAAATAACAATGTGGAAGATTATTCATTGACTTCCCGTTTTGAAATTTATGATAATCTTATTGAGATATTGAAGGAGGCAGAAGCATTGATGTATCCACTGGGAGAAGGTGGCATTACTGCTGAACGTTTTTCCAAGGGGTTTGCTGACGCGTTGTTAGGACAGATAGCTCTTTATTCCGGTGGATATCAGACAATTCGTACAGATGTGCCCGGTTTGTATGGTGACGTACAGTTTACGACAAAAGGAAAAGAAGAACTAGGATGTGTCTATGCTCGGCGCAATGATTATCTAGATTATTATAAGATTGCCGAGAAGTATTTTCAGGCTGCTTTGAATAATAAAGGGACGGCTGCTTTAGTTACGGTTGATGACCGGAGTTATGCGAATAACCCGTTTCAGCGTCATTTTCAATATACTCATGATCTGGCTCTGAGCCCAGAATCTATTTTTGAAGTAGGTAATATACAAGGGGGACAAAGTGGGCAGACTACTACCAGTGAATATTCTTATGCTTTTGGACGTCCGTCCAGTGGTGGTAGTAATCAGGCTGCGCCTTGCAAGTCGTTTGGGGCGTTACGTATTATTCCCTCTTTCTATTATGGTGAGTTTGAAGCAGGTGATATGCGTAGAGATGCTAGTGTGACTGTTACTGGTAGTAAAGGTGATGGCAATGAAGCTCTGTTGTCTTTTACTCCGGGTAGCAAGTTGGATGGGGGAATTGCTATTAATAAATGGGATGAGAATCGTATGAATCCTCCTTATACTACATCTCAACGTACTTCGGGAATGAATTGGCCGGTGTTGAGGCTTGCTGATCTTATTTTGATGCAAGCGGAGGTCAAAGCGGAATTGGGAGCGGAAGGAGAAGCAATCCAATTACTTAACCAAATCCGTCAACGTGCATTTGGGAATTCTGAACATGCTATTTCAGCTTCAGGTGAGGCTTTGAAGGAAGCTATTTTGCAAGAACGCAAATTAGAACTTCTAGGTGAAGGGACTCGTCGCTGGGATTTGATTCGTTCTGGTAAGTTTGTGGAAAAAGCTTTAGCTGTTCGTGCAGAAATGACGGAGATGGTTAATGATTTGCAAACAAAAGGATATCATGAATTTGCTAATGGTAATGTGATTTCGAATTATGTATATACTAAGAAAGTGTATTTAAGTTCACCGCTGACTTTTGATCCAGATGAGTCGAATCCGGCTCTGTATCCGGGATGGAGAGGTCAATATGATTATAGCACTACTCCGGTAAAAGTTACTGGGACAGACCATAATCTGGCTATTGAGGGGCTGTTTAATTATATAGATCCCGATGGTGCTGAAGCAAAGAGATTGCTTGACGAGGGTTATACACAGGATGATTGGGGAGTGACATTGGTGAAATATGCTGATCATTATACAAATAGCAATTTATTGCCGGGAGTAAAAGAAGGTAATGTTCCTCCCAGATATTATTGGCCTATTCCATTTGAAACGCTGAGCAAGTCTAAAGGCAAAATAACGAACGGATATGGCTTGGCACAAGAATAAAGAGTATATATGAAAAACATTTTATCTATTTGCACATTTTTATTGGCCTTTGGGACGCTTCCTTTATGGGGGCAGTCCCAAGACCCTTTGAATGAGGATCAGACTACAGTACGCATTCTTGAGGGGGATAATTCAGACCCTTCTATTGTCCGTTATGGAAAATCTTATTATCTGGTTCATTCTTCCTTTGTTTATACCCCGGGACTGGTAGTTTACAAATCGGATGATTTAGTAAACTGGACTCCGTGTTCCACAGCTTTGACTACTTTTACAGGAGATATCTGGGCTCCGGATATTGTGGTTCATAACAATCGTTTTTATATCTATTTCCCGACCTTGAATGGAAAAGGGAGAAAGACCAATATGGTAACTTGGGCTGATAGTTCGGAAGGTCCGTGGAGCACTCCGATAGATTTGAAAATAGGAGGTATTGATCCGGAGCATGTGGTTAGTGAGGATGGAAAACGTTATCTGTTGCTCAGTTCTGGCGCTTTATATCCGTTGTCGGATGACGGATGCTCTATTACAGGAGAACCGGTCAGAATTTATAAGGAATGGGAAATACCGGAGGAATGGGATATAGAAGGAGTTTCCATGGAAGGTCTGAATGTGAAAAAAGTAGGAGAGTACTATTATTTATTTGCGGCCGAAGGGGGGACGGCAGGTCCTCCCACCAGTCACATGGTAGTACAGGCACGTAGTAAAAATATAATGGGCCCTTGGGAGAATGCTCCTTTCAATCCGCTTCTTCGTACGGAATCCCGTAATGAAAAATGGTGGAGTAAAGGGCATGGCTCTATTGTTGATACGGAAGATGGACGGTTATTTATGATTTTCCATGCTTATGAAAACGGATTCCAGACATTGGGGCGTCAGACCCTTTTACGTGAACTGGTCCAAAAAGAAGATGGATGGTTACATTTGAAAGAAGGAGCCATTTCTTTACCTGCACCGGAACGTTTGAAATTATCTGGTATAAAAGATTTTGTATGGCAGACGTGCCGGGAACATAACTTAAATGATCGGTTCCGGATTACTCCTGATAAAATCAGTATAGAGGCAAAGGGGAATACTCCAAAAGAAGGATCTCCCTTGTTAGCACGCACCAGTGCTCATAAATATGAAGTGGAGGCTTGTTTTGAATTGAAAGGTGAAAATACATCTGCCGGATTGGTGGCTTATTATGATGAGAATTATCATTTTGGATTTGGTTTTAATCATAAGCAGATGCTTCGTTATCGGCGTGGACAAGTAAGCCGTACGGAATCAAAATTACCTCAAGCAAACCAATGTGGAAAGATGTGGTTACGTTTGCGGAATGATGCTAATGTATTGTCGGCCTGGTACAGTGCCGATGGTAAAAAATGGCATAAGTATCCATGGGGATTTGAGATATCGGGAGTACATCATAATACGGTATATGGTTTCTTGTTTGTTCGCCCAGGTATTTTTGCCGGTGGTGACGGGCAGGTGGAAGTAACAGATTTTGTTTTGAGAAATCTTGATTGATGCGTTGTTTAACTGGAATTTAATGATTGAATTGCTTATGAAATATTGCTGCTCTTTTTTATTGTTATTGCTTTTTGGGATTTCCGGTGGATTTGCCCAAGATAAGGTGGAGTGTTGGGGACGTTATGAAATCTCCCTGCCTGCCAAAGTAAAGGGGAACCCTTTTGATATTGAGCTTACGGCAACGTTTAGCGGACCGGATACTACATTGACTGTACGTGGATTCTATGACGGAAATGATACCTTCAAAATTCGTTTTATGCCTGTGAACCAGGGAGTATGGTCGTACGTGACGCAGAGTGAGATTCCGGTGCTGAATGAGGTGAAAGGGCGGATAGAATGTATTGCTCCGGGTAAAGGAAATCATGGCCCAGTTAAAGTGGATGGAACTTATAATTTTAAATATGCTGACGGAACGCGTTATTATCCAGTTGGAACTACTTCTTATGATTGGATGCATGTGGCAGGTAACCAGCCTGATCAGACAGTGAAATCATTGGAGCTATCCAAGTTCAATAAAATCAGGATGCTGTTTTTTGTGCAAAACTTTGATCCGGATTATCCTGAACCCTCCATGTTTCCTTTTGAGATAAAGAAGATAACAAAGGATGAAAAGGGAAAACCTGTGTATGAATGGGATTTCACCCGCTTCAATCCTGCTTATTTTGCTCATGTGGAAGCATGTGTGGATAAATTGGCCGGAATAGGAGTAGAGGCTGATTTGATTCTTTTCCACCCTTATGATGGTGGCCGTTGGGGATTTGACAGAATGCCTTTGGAAGCCGGTGTCCGATACTTGAAGTATCTGACAGCCCGTATGAGTTCATTTCGCAATATTTGGTGGTCATTGGCCAATGAATATGATTTTTTGAGAGAATTAAAACCGGAATATTGGGATACTTTTACACATACGGTAGTAGGGAATGATCCTTATTCCCATTTATGCTCCATTCATACTTATACAGCTAAGTATTATAAATATTGGGAACCTGAATACACTCATGCCAGTATACAGGACCAGGCACCTGTGGAGGGATTTGGAAGAGCGGCTACGGTGAAGAACATTTATAAGAAACCGATTATTTTTGATGAGGTATGTTATGAGGGTAATATGGATAACCGATGGGGAAGCTTGAGCGGTCAGGAATACCTTTATCGCTTGTGGCAAGGATTGATTGTGGGGACTTACGTGACTCATGGAGAATGTTATATGGATGATCCTAAAGATTATTCTCGTGACTTTTTGGCTGTGGGAGGAACTTTTCAAGGGGAATCCTGGAAGCGCATTGGCTTTACAAGACAGATTTTGGATGCACTCCCTAATCCTCTACATTTATGTGATAGCAGTTGGGACCCTTATACTTCGACTGCCGGAGAGAATTATTATATGATTTATCTGGGCAAGGAAATAAAACCGGAATGGGCATTTGATTTACCGGTAAAAAACGCTTTTTATCCACGTTTGAAAGAAGGAGTACGTTTTAAAGTGGAAGTCATTGATACTTGGAACATGACGATAGCCGAATGGCCTGTCGTTTTTGAAACGACTGCTCCTGTAAAGGATAGGGTGTATGATAAAAATCAAGGAAGAGTAAGACTGCCTGCAAGTCCTTATCTGCTGCTAAGGATAACTGAAGTAGAATAATTTATGAATGTGTTAGTTTGTTAATATGCTAATTGCCGTTTGGTTCCGCTATGTTTACATGTCAATTGGCCTATTAGCAAATTGGCAAATTAGCACATTATTCAAAATTTGCACATAATAGACCAATTTTTACCTTTCTGTCCTCTGTTTCTCGTTTAATTTTGTATTAGAACAAATCTTAATCTATACAAAATGAAACATTTACATTTTCTTGCTTTTGTCTTGTGCTGGCTTGTATGGGGACATCTGTTAAAAGCACAAAGTCTTGATAATTATAGTTCGTTAGATCCTTCGCAACCTATAGAATTTAAAGGGAACTGCCTTCGTTATGCAGATAAAGAAATTATTTTAGGTCCGAAAACATTTTTTGTTGATGGGCAGTTGTCCGATAGAGAAGTGGCGGATAATCCTTATGTTTTTAATAGTTTCAATAAAGCTGCCGCTAATTTCTCAGCTGGTACGGAAGCGGAACCAATGAAAGTCTATCTGGCTCCATACGTTTATTGGATTGATGATCCAGATGACCCTGCTATTCGTGTTGGTAAAGACGGCCGTGAACCGTTCGGCTTGGTTGTTAAATGCCCTTATCTCCATATTATCGGATTGAATACTCATCCTGAAAATACAGTCCTGGCATCCAGACGTGGACAGACACAGGGGGCTGTCGGTAATTTCACCATGTTTGATTTTTGGGGAGACGGTCTGTTAGTAAAGGACTTGACTATGGGGAATTTCTGTAATGTCGATTTGGAATACCCTCTGAAGAAGGAATTAAGCAGGAAGAAAAGAATGTCTGCCATCACTCAGGCACATGTCGCTTATTGTCATGGCGACAAGATTGTGGCGGATAATGTACATTTCATCAGCCGCTTGAACATGAATCCGTTGAATGGCGCCAATCGGATACTTTTTAATAAATGCCACATGGAAAGTACGGATGACGCATTGACCGGAACAGGGGTTTATCTGGATTGTACACTTCATTTTTATGGTCAGAAACCTTTTTGGAGAAGTGATATGGGCGGAGCTGTATTTTTGAACTGTGACTTTTATGTATGTCATGAGGAAGATCGGCAATATTTTTGTAAGTCGGTCGGACCATTAAGTATTGTCGATTGCCGTTATCATTCGAAGAAGCCGGTTTATGCGGGCTGGACACATGATCCCACAGATTGGTTGCGTTGTTACCAATACAATGTGAAACAGAACGGGCAACCTTATGTAATTGGGGCTGACAAGCCTTATAATACGGTTTGCATGGATCAGCTGAATCAACTGAAAGCTTTCCGGCTGGAAGAGAATGAAGAGGTAGTTTATAATACTTACAATTTATTGAGAGGAGAGGATGACTGGGATCCTCTTCGGGTGAAAGACCGTGTTATTGCTATAGGTAAGCGAGATGGAAGGGATTATACTCGGATGCCCTCTTGTCTTTCTGTAGAGCCCTTAACGGCTTCCATCCAAACAGGTGGCCGGACGGTCAGATTGACTGCAACAGTAAAAAGGCATTGTAACTATGTACTGAATAATGTTCCCGTGAAGTGGAAAGTACAACAGGGTTACGAAAAGGAGGTGAAATTATCCACTTCCGAGGGTTATGAATGTGTTGTCGAGGCAACTAATGTGGAGGATGAAACAAAGCATTTCACTGTGATAGCCTATACAGAAGATGGTTTGGAATGTGCGACAGAGCTTACGGTTGCTCCCGATTATGTGCCGGCTCCTTCGTTTACGAAAACTCCAAAGATGAATATCACTAAAGGAGTAGCTACTGTCAGTTATGCTTTAGAATTGAATGGGCGTAAAGATGAATCATTGATAACTTGGTATAGATGTACAGACAAAAATGGAGCCAATAGACTTCCGGTTTCTGTATCTCGCTTGAATGAACCGGAATACTCCTATACGTTGGTAAAAGAAGATGTCGGTTATTATCTGATGGCAGCGGTTGCTCCCAAACACTTGCGTTGTGTGCCGGGGAAAGAACAGATTGTTGTTTCCAACTCTCCGATAAAGAAAGGACAAGTGAATATTGCTCATATATTTGAAACGGATTTTCAGAACTTTCCATGTAAGAATCAACCACAACTTTTACCGGGATTTTGGACGATTGGTGGATATAAGCCTTTGGATACGGCAGCATACGATTGGCAGGTAGTTCCGGATAAGGATTATTGGATTTATGGGCCGGGAATGAATGGTTCTCACGGAACCGGTTTGTTGCAAGATCAGAAAGGAGCCCGTTTGCTGTATACTCCATTGGATGGCAGCTATGGAGATATGGCAATAACCTTGAATGTGGATGCCAGTAAAACAGCAGGACAAGGTTTTGGTAGTGCAACAGGACAGTATTTGGATTTGTATATCAAGTTTGATACCCGTACTTTAACGGGATATGCATTGCGTATCATTCGTACGACCAAGTATAGTAATGCGGTTGATTTTATTTTGATGAAATATGAGAACGGGGTGGCTGAGGCCATCAGTCAACCGGTGTCTTCTACCTGCTATCGTACAAATTGTACTCTGACATTGACTGCTAAAGGAGGAAAATTGACGGCACACGCTTCAACAACAACTCCGCTTCCGGCGCCTGTAACAGATCCGAACTTGAAACTTTCGGTAGATTTGGAGGCGGATATAGCCTCGAACACTTTTGGGGGCACCGGTATCCAGCATACGGGCAGTTGTGGTGAAAGTACAACGATGCTGCACTATATGAAGGTGGAATGGGAATAGAGTGATTAAAACTTGAATTTAATACTGATGAATCTATGGTTACATTAAAATCGTTTTTAGGTATGATTGCCACAGTTCCTTTTATAATGGCGTGTAATCAGACAGGGCAGGTCAATGCAACACTTTTTCCTGCTTCCGGTTCGGAAAATGTCAATCCGGACACTCATTTGGTTCTTACTTTTTCCGAGACTCCTGTCCTTGGAGATTCCGGTATGATACGGGTTTATGACGCAGTTACTGACCAAGTGGTGGACAGTTTGGATTTGAGTATCCCACCTGGTCCTACGGAGAGCCGTACGTATGGTCCGGAATGTGATTATACAAAAGTGCCTTATGACTATACTCGTACCGTTATGCCTACCAATAAAGATACTCGTCCGGGTACTCCTTCGGGAACGGCGGAACCTACTCCTCCTGTGTACCAGCTTACTATTATAGGGGGATTTACGGATGCCTTTCATTTTTATCCCGTCATCGTGCGTGATTCTATAGCTACTATTTATCTACACAATAATATGCTGGAATATGGGCATACTTACTATGTGACTATAGATAATGGTGTGTTAAATTTAGCTGATGGCAGTTTTCAAGGAGTCACTAAAGAAGATGAGTGGGTTTTCACTACTAAATCTGACATGCCGGAACTTTCAGATACATTGATTGTGGATGTTGCAGGAAAAGGAGACTTTAATACAGTTCAGGGAGCCTTGGATTTTATTCCTGATTTTAATGAACAACAGACTGTGATTTTAGTTAATCCCGGTGATTATGAAGAATTGGTCTATACAAGAAATAAATGGCATGTTAAAATTAAAGGAGCAGGAATGGCCGATACTAAAGTACATTATGCAAATAATGAAGTCTTTAATCCTCATCCGCTGACTGTGAAAACCAATGAGTGGCCCGGTACATTTCCTTCCCGTCGGGCGGCTTTCATGCTTGATAATTGCAAGGATATAGTCATTGAGGATATGACCATTGCTACAGATTTAAAAGGTCAGGCAGAAGGGTTGTTGATTAATGGAGAAAGGATTGCTTTATACCGTGTACATATTATAGGTTCAGGAGATGCATTGCAGGCGAATGGAACAATCTATATGGAATCTTGTGAGTTGGATGGTGGTGGTGATACTATTTTAGGACGTGGCAGCTTGTTTGCTTATAAAAGTAATTTCCGTAATGGTGGCGGCCCTTTCTCATGGGTAAGAAATACGGCGGGCAATCATGGTAATGTGTTTGTTGAATGCACTTTTTCTACGGAGGATGGTAAACAGGCGGATTACGGACGTACTAAAAGTAACCACGGTTCGGCCTATCCTGATGCAGAGTTTGTCTTGATAGATTGTAAAGTGAAAAATATAATTCCTGAAGGCTGGAGTTCTATTGGAGCGAAGACTGCTAAAATGTACGAGTATAATACTTGTGATATGGTGACAGGAAATCCGGTTGATGTATCCAAACGTCATCCATATTCCCGCCAGCTGACAAAAGATAAAGATACAGAGCTGATTAACAATTATCGGAACCCTGCTTTTGTTTTGAAAGGCTGGGTGCCGGATAGTTGTATAAATGGGACGAAGTAATAATTAGTGGAGATAAGTTTGCGCATCGAATATTGAGGTATCTAATTAAATACCGGAAACAGATATGGATGATCTATTAAAGTTGGAAACAGAAACTTTTAATAAATTATATACTGATTACAGGTTACGGTTTATTCGTTTTGCGCAAACTTATATTCCCGATATTTCTATAGCTGAAGATATTGTGATGGACACTTTAGCTTATTATTGGGAACATCGAAGAGATATAAAGAACGATGAGAATATATTAAGTTATCTTTTAACGGCTATAAAGCATAAATGCTTGAACTATTTAAGACAGGAACGCTTTCATTATGAAAAGAATAATTCTTTGTCTGAACTTGCTTTATGGGAATTGGATTTTAAGATATCAGCATTATCGGCATGTGATCCTTGTGAATTGTATACTAATGAGGTGCAAGAGATTGTAAATCATACGCTTGAAAAATTGCCATCAAAAACTCGACAGATTTTTTTTATGAACAGATATGAAGATATATCCTACCCTGAAATAGCTAAAAAGTTATTTGTGAATCAAAAAACCGTTGAATATCATATAAGTAAGGCATTAAAAGCTCTACGTGCTGTCCTCAAAGACTATCTTTCTTTTTTGATTTATCTAATTTAGCAAATTTTTTTGTTTTTCGTTTAGGGTATTTCCATTCTCATGTGCTTATAGAGTAAATAATGGAAAGAAAATGAATTTATTATCGTTGTATCATTTTTTTGCAGGCAAAGCATCTGACAAGCAGAAAGAAGCTATTAAACGATGGGCTGAAAGTTCACCGGATAATTATGAGACATTATGTCGTGAAAAGAAAATATTTGATGCAGGTATTTTGTTGGTAGATAAAAAGGAACTGTCTCAAAAAGAAAATGCCCCGTTGTTATATAAGCTAATTAATTATACCGTAAAGATAGCTGCGGTTGTTCTTTTGGTTGTTGTGTCTGTTACTATTTATAAGTATCAGGAATTGGTGAAAAAATCAGAGGTATTACAAACCATACTTGTTCCTGCCGGTCAAAGAATAAACATAATTTTACCCGATAGTACGTTTGTGTGCCTTAATTCTAATACGAAATTTAGTTATCCTTCTGTTTTTGCAACAAATAATCGTAAAGTAAAGTTGGATGGAGAAGCTTATTTTGAAGTATCGGCCAATAAAAATAAGCCATTTTATGTACATACTTCAAAAGGAGAAATCAAAGTACTCGGTACTCATTTTAATTTGGAAGCTTATTCTAACGCTGATGTATTTAAGACTTCTTTGTTTGAAGGCAAAGTTCGTGTCAGAGTAAAAGGTAACAATATTTATTTGAAACCTGATCAAATGGTATGTTATCATAAAAATGGAAAAATTCATTTGGAAACCATCCACGATTATGACCAGTACCGATGGCGTGAGGGATTAATTTGTATAAAAAGCGCAAAATTTAAGGACATCATGAAAACTTTTACTAAATATTTTGGAGATAGCATTGTTGTTCAAAATAAAGAGGTGGAACATTATAAATATACAGGAAAATTTAGACAAAGTAGAGGGGTTATTAATGCGTTAAGGTTATTGCAGAAAGATGCTCCTTTTACTATAGAGCAGGATGAGGACAAACAAATTATTTATATCAAATAGAGGTTCAAATACATAAAACACAACTATATTTTTTTTAAAACTAAAATCTAATAACATGGAAACAACTTATTTAAACGTATGTGATAGGCCAATAAGTCGGTGGTCTATTGTGAGATTACTGAAAACAGTCTTGTTGCTATTATGTGTGTCATTTAGTTCAGTGTACGTACAAGCATCAGATCGGAGCGAAGGTATCACTATTTCATGTAAGAATGAAAGTTTGGAACAAGTGATACACTTGATTGAGAGCCAGTCATCTTATCTTTTTGTGTTAAATGATAAGGTGAATACTAAACACAAAGTAAGTATAAAGATAGAGAATGGAAATATAAATGCTATTCTGAATAAAATCTTTCAAGGTACCAATATGACGTATCAAGTTGATGGAGATCATATTTTAATTTCAACTACTCATAAAAGTATCGGTTTGGATGAAACACGACAGACTACTATGATAAAAGGAAAAATAGTAGATAATGCAGGTGAGCCTATGATTGGAGTAAATGTATTGGTAAAAGGAACGACTAATGGTGCCATTACTGATTTTGAAGGTAATTATTCTCTTGCTGATGTAAACGAGAATGATGTATTAATGGTGACCTATATTGGCTATCTTACTCAGGAGATAAAAGTCGGGAAACAGTCTGTCATAAACATTGTGATGAAAGATGATACTCAATCTTTGGATGAAGTGGTAGTGGTTGGATATGGTGTTCAAAAGAAGAGTGATTTGACTGGTTCTATATCTTCTATAAAACCAGCGGATATTACATCTACTCCTACTACCAATGCGTTGAAATCTTTGCAAGGTAAAGTAGCGGGATTGGATATAACACAATCTAGCGGGCAGCCCGGAGCCTCTATTTCATTAACCATGCGTGGTAATCGTTCTCTTAAAGCTGACAATAATCCGTTAGTATTGGTCGATGGTATAGATTACGGATCATTTGTTGATATTAATCCTACTGATATTGAGTCTATTGAAGTCTTGAAAGATATCTCATCTACAGCTATTTATGGAACGAAAGGAGCTAATGGTGTAATTATTATTACAACAAAATCCGGAGCCAAGGGACAAAAGACGAAAATCGATTTTAATGCTTATGTTTCTATTAAAAATAAGGCTAAATACCCTCGTATGATGAATGGAGAAGAATATGCTCAATTAAAGAGAGAGGCCTATAGAACTACTAATTCAGCAGCGCCGGATCAATATATGGATGATGCTTTGATTTTCAATGCAGAAGAATTGGAGTATTTGGAAAAAGGTTATTGGGTTGATTGGCAGGATTTATTGTTGGGTACCGGTATTACCCAAAATTATGAAATCAGTATGTCTGGTGGTACGGAGAAAACATCTTATTCATTATCATTTGGTTTTCAAGATGATAAAGGATTGTTGAAAAATGATGTATTGAAACGTTATAATGGTCGTATTAGTCTTGATCATAAGATAAATAAAATTTTCAATGTGGGTGTGAATGTTTCATATACTTTTAAAGATCAGGATAAGAGACAGAATCCATTGAATTTGGCTAACAAAATACCATGTATAGGCAGAGCTTATGATGATAATGGTAATTTTATATTAAACCCTGCTCCTGGAAATAGTTCTGCATTCAGTCCTTTATGTGATGAGCAGCCGGGTGCTTACGAGGATAATATTCGTACGAAACGTATGTTTGCTTCGGGGTATTTGAATGTGAATATTCTGAAAGATTTTTTCTTTAAATCCACTATTGGCATTGATGTTACAGATAGTCGGGAAGGTATTTATAAAGATAAAAATACAGTAGCTAATCTTGGTGTAAAATCTACCTCTTCTGTTCAGGCGGATAACGATTGGCGTTATACTTGGGAGAATATACTGAATTACTCCAAAACATTTGGGAAACATGGACTAACTGCAATGATTGGTAGTAGTACCACTGCTTATGGATATGAAAAGGTTTTGGCTAGTGGAGCTAACCAAGCTTCTGCTCTGACTTCATTCCACGATCTGGGAGCAAATGCTGATTCAAAAGAAAATGCCAGTCAATTGATTGAGACGCAAATGGTTTCTTTCTTTGGACGATTGAATTATAAGTTTAATGAACGTTATTTATTCCAAGCTTCTTTGCGTGCTGATGGATCTTCCGTTTTGGCGAAGGGGCACAAGTGGGGGTATTTCCCGTCAGCATCCGCTGCGTGGCGTATTTCAGAAGAAGGCTTTATGGCTGATCAAGATATTTTTAGTAATTTGAAATTACGTTTAAGTTGGGGAGTTGCTGGTAACAGTGCAATTGATGCTTATGCTACTTTAGGAGGACTTAAAAAATCAGTATATACATTTGGTAGTAGTGTTTATGGATATTATCCTAGCGAGATTGCAAATAAAGATTTGACTTGGGAAAAAACATCGACATGGAATCTTGGACTGGATTTCTCAATTTTAAGAAATCGCATATCTGGTACAATTGATACTTATATTTCACAAACCTCGGATTTGTTACTTCCAAGTTTATTGCCTAGTTCTACTGGATATGCATCTGTTATGCAGAATATAGGTAAAACAGAAAATAAAGGTATTGAAGTGACATTGAATACAATTTGGTTTCAAAATAAAAATTTTAGTTGGAATACGGATTGGACATATAGTTTGAATCGTGAAAAAATTAAAGCTTTAAATAGTGGTGTAACGCGTGATGAAGGTAATCTTTGGTTTGTTGGCTCTCCTACTCAAGTTTTTTATGATTATAAAAAGATTGGTATCTGGCAATTAGGTGAGGAAGCTCAGGCCAAGGCTTTTGGAGGATTTAAGCCAGGGGATATTAAAGTGGCAGATATGTCACCTAAAGGTTCTGAAGGTGAAGGCGTTTTCTCTACGGATGACCGGGTTATTTTTTCAAGAGTTCCTAAGTATACGTTTGGTATAACTAATAATATCACCTATAAGAATTTTGATTTAATGTTCTTTATTTATGGTCGTATCGGACAATATGTAAAAGATGCCTATACTCAGTTATACAAGCCAAGTGCGTTGGAAAATAGCGCACCTGTAAATTATTGGACACCTGAGAATCCTAGCAATGAGTATCCTCGTCCCAATAGTGGTTATTCAACGAACAGCTATTTGTTACAGTCTTCATTGGCATTCCGTAAAGCTTCTTTTGTGAAAATACGAGATATTACATTGGGATACACACTGCCTAAAGAATGGACATCCAAAATGATGGTGCAGAAGTTGCGTATTTATTGTTCTTTGAATAACTTCATTACCTTCACGGATTTCCCGAATTATGATCCGGAAAGCAATGGAAGTATGGACTTTCCATTGGCGAAGCAAGTGTTGTTTGGCATCAATCTTAGTTTGTAATCTTTAATTATGATCATTATGAAAACAAAATTTTATTATTATATAAGCATATTATTTCTTTGTTTATGTCATGTCTCTTGTGAAGACTTTCTAGAAGAAACTAATAAAAGTGGATTGACAACGGATCCATTTATGAAAACGAAAGTTGGAATAGAGAGTGCGTTGAATTCCTGTTATTCGGGTGCAAGGACATTTTATGGTCAGGAAGATGGTTTTGGTATGACAGAATCTGGTACTGATTTGTTTTTGCGTGGGGGAGATAATAAAGCAAATCAATTGGCTGATTATACTATTGACTTAAATGGCTCCCAATCAACTATCGGAAATGTTTGGAAAAATCTTTATTTGTCATTAAGTGCTTGTAATCAGACTATTTCTTTGTTGCCAAGTGAAGTATTGACCGAAGCTGAAAATAAGTCATTTGAAGGCCAGGCTAAGTTTTGGAGAGCCTTCTATTTGTGGTTGATAACAGAAACTTGGGGAGACGTGGTATTGAACACAGAACCTATAACGGGTGCTGTTACTGAAGCACACCGTTCGTCTGTAGAAGATTTTTATAAAGTTATTTTTGATGATTTAGATGTGGCTGTCAATCAACTGGCACCAGGCAAATCAACAGATGGTAGAATAACTCAGGATGTAGCTAAAGCTTTTAAAGCAAGAGCTTGTTTGACCAGAGCTTGTGCAACGGGCGAGGCTTCGCTTTATGCTGAGGCCGCTATGTTGGCAAAGGATATTATCAATAGTCAACGCTATTCTTTCTATACTGATTATAGTGATATGTGGGATATTGCCAATTGTGATGGAGGTACAAACAAAGAAGCAATTTTTTCTATAAATTACACCAACTCAGAATTAGAAAATAATGCTTTTGATGCTACTGCTACTAATTCGGGTAATAAAGGGATTGTTGATTTTGTAATGAAATATGATAAGGAAGCCGGAATGGAACGCGATGTCTTGAATGCTCGTCCTTTCCAAAGATATATGCCGTCCAGGTATTTGCTGCAATTATATAATGAGAATATAGATCAGCGTTATAAAGTGACGTTTAAAGATGCCTGGTACGCAAACAAGAATCCGTTATCTGAGAGTGATTTAAAAGTTTATCCTTTAATGGCTACAGGAGATACGGCCATATATATCATGAAAACGGCTGCTACTGATTCACAAAAAGTATGGGCGTCAAAGCGGTATCGTTTGCTGGATGTTAATGACGTGTACACTTCGGAAGGTAAAGCTATCTTAAGGTCGCAATTTGTAGAAATGCATAAGTTTGCCGATCCTACGGCGGTTTATAATCAGGATTGGTGTCAACGGGATGCATTTGTCATTCGTTTGCCGGAAATGTATTTTATTGCAGCCGAAGCGATGCTGCAAACGAATAAACAGGAAGCAGTGGATTTGATGAATGAATTTTTGATGAAACGTGCAATACCAAGTAAAGAAAATGACATGAGAATTACTGAATCGGAACTGACTATCGATTTTATTTTAGATGAGAGGGCTAGGGAATTGTGTGGAGAACAAATACGTTGGTTTGATTTAAAACGAACTAAAAAGTTAGTTGAATACGTTAAGTTGCATAATATGGATGCAAAAGATAATATTCAAGAATATCATATGCTACGTCCGATACCCCAAAATCAATTGGATGCGGTGACTAATAAAGATGAATTCACTCAAAATCCCGGATATACAAAATAAAGTAATTTTGTAAAAGGAGTATATTGAAGTATTTCTTCTTAACATACTCCTTTTACAATATACCATAAAGAAAAATAGAGGTAAAATGAAATCAGCTATAAAAAAAATATTCGTTTTAACGGGTTGTGTACTATTGCTTGTAACATCTATGAGAGCACAGAGGGCATGTCTCAATTTATCAGAAACTCTATGGAATATCACTCTTGATCGTTCGGCTGTATGGCAAAATGATTCTCTTTACGTTCCTCCTGTCAATATTCATGACCTCCCTGTCCATATACCTACCGGAGGCTGGAATTTGCTTGATACACCCGATAAGATAGGGGTGACACTTCCTGCTACCGTAGAGCAACACCTATGGGGATGGAATGGAGAAACATTTGGAGTTACCGGAAATTATGTAGGGGTTTCATGGTTTGATACAAAAATAAATGTACCTGCTGATTGGAGAAATAAACGGATAGTGATGAATGTTGCTTCTGTCCGTTTTAGAGCTGAGATTTTTGTTAATAAAAAATTGGTGGGATATGATTTGGTGAATAGTACGCCGTTTGCTGTAGATGTGACACCTTTTATTCTACCTGGTCAGGAAAATGTGATTGCTTTCCGCATTACTGATCCAAATGGTAATTTTAATTGGAAAGATTCCCAAGTCTATACATGGGGAGAGTATAGAACTAATCCTTCTCATGGTTTTGGCGGTATAACTGGAAAAGTGGAGTTGGTTGCTACGGATAAGTTATATATTGGAGATGTTTTTATTAAAAACCAACCGGACCCTCATTCTATTGAAGTTGAAGTGACGGCTTGTAATGAAACAAAGAACCCGATGAAGGCTCAGAAAATGCTTTTAACAGTAAAAGAACATAAAGGTGAGAAAGTACTTTACCGAAAAGAATACTCTGTTGAAAATCTTGTTGTCGGAGAGAATAAACAAACTTTTCATATTCATTTGCCAGCGGCAAAATTGTGGAGTACGGATTCTCCTCATCTTTATGATTTGTCTGTTTCAGTAGGTACGGATAATTATACGCAGCGTTTTGGATTCAGATGGTTTGAAGTGAAGGATATTCATGGAGATAAGCAATTTTTCTTGAATGGAAAAAGAATTGTTTTACGTACAGCTATTTCATGGAGTTTCTGGCCGGATAATGGGATCACTCCATCTGATGAGTTGGCTAGGAGACAAGTGGAGAGTGCTAAAAAGCTAGGACTTAACATGTTGAATTTTCACCGTACTATCGGGCATAGCAATGTCTTGGATTATGCTGATGAATTGGGATTATTATACTTTGAAGAACCGGGAGGCAATCAGTATCCTATCAGTCACTTTAATGATAATAACAAGCAAAGCAAGTTTTATTTTGCTTACCGGAATGAAAAATTGGTGCGAATGATTAAACGTGACCGTAACCATCCGTCTCTTGTTATTTATAATTTGCATAATGAACGGGGAGCTTGGCCACAGGTACAGGATTATGCGCAGATGCGTATGGCACATTCGTTGGATCCTACCCGTATCTTAACTTATAATTCCAGTAATGGAGAGAACCCGGAAAATGAGGCGAATGCCCGTTTTAAATTGCACTTGATGCCAAACGATACTACTTTTTATGATTATGGATGGTATGACAGGCATCATGCAGGTGGTCCGGGTTGCTATCATGATAATTTATATTGGGGTAAAGATAACTATCACCGTTTTTCAGATCATAAGGATGAGATTATTTATTGGGGGGAAGACGGGGCCATTGGTACTCCGCCGCGTCTTCAGCTCATCCGGGATGAAATCCTGCAATCTGGCACTACTTCTGGATGGGAAGCGATGGATTATATGAAATGGTATGATGCATATGATTCGTTTCTTAAACACAATGGATTTGCCAAAGCATTTCCTACAGTGGATGATTTGACCCGTGCCATGGGGAATGTGGCTTTCTATTATCAAGGTAGGGTAATTGAGAATATTCGTATCAGTAATACGGTGGATGCTTATGCTGTAAATGGTTGGGAAAGTATGAAACTGGAAAATCACTCCGGCATTGTTGATAATTATCGTTATCCTAAAGGAGATGTGGAAGTAATGGCTCGTTATAACCAACCGTTATTTTTAGCTGTAAAAATGAATCGGAAAGTGCTGAATGTTGGAGATACGACTATAGTAGATACTTATATTGTAAATGAAAAGAATTTGAAGGGGAATTATTCTCTTCAATTGATAGCGAAAGATGCAGAAGGTACTGTATTGGCTACCCATGTATCTAGTGTACATGTTAAAGGGGGGAATGTATATGGTCAATGTTTACAGATCGGCTGGAATTTTGTTCCTCGGGCAACAGGCTATGTTTGTATTGAAGCAAAGTTGGTCAAAGGCAAAAAAACTTTTGCAACTGGAGACGATTCTTTGTTTGCTGTAAGTTTGAATACGAAAGGAATTACAGCTAATGGTTCTATTGCTGATACTACGGGCGTTCTGAGCAATTTTATGAAAACAGTTGGTTTTGATATTCCGGAATATAAAGAAGGGACACCTTCGGGAGATTATTTGTTGGTTGGCGCCTTTGAACCTACTCAATGGGGAAGTGGTATGAGTGATATTATGGAATGGGTTTACAAGGGACATACATTGATTATTGTGGATAATGCGGAAAGGTGGGCTGAGTTCTTAGCGGATAAAGAAGTTTTGGATTATCGTGGTTCAAAGAAACTAGGTACGGCTTGGTATGGTGGGAACTTTTTCAATAGAGAACATCCTATTTTTGATGGATTGCCTGTCAATTGTGTCTTTAATTGGGAATATCAATGCTTTGCTACTTACAACCGTCATCGTGTAGGGTTGCGTTGCTTTAATGGGGAAACATTGGTTGCTTGTGTTTCCGATCATAAAAAAGAAGTTTATTCTGCCTTGTCTGTTATTCCGGCAGGTCGTGGAAAAATAATTATTACTACATTGGATATTCCTGCATGTATAAAGGATGTCAAAGCTTATACAGTTCCTGTTGATCTTGATGGCATGAACGAGTCGATGAATACTTTTAATACCAAAAGCGAGAATAGGGCTAATGTAGTGGGCCAACAGTTATTATTGAATTTAATAAAAGAAAGTAATAGATAATTATGAAGAAGAGTATTATTGCCATAGCATTTTTGTTGTTATGTCCATTTTATGGGGTGAGAGCACAGGAGAGACCATTTTTTGATTTGTCAGGAAAAGGATGGCATTTATGGCAGGATAAAAAAGCGACTTGGCAGACAGAGGATATTTATTTGACATTGGAAGAGGCACGGAAAAGTTCTGTAATTGTTCCTACAGCGGGATGGGATATATTGACTTCTGCCCAGGCTGTTCCGGTACAGGTTCCCGGAACAGCTGAAGAATATCTTCAAACTCAGTCCGGACCCGAAGGAGATATTACAGGAGTTACATGGTGGAGTCGTACAATGGATATTCCGGTGTTGAAGAAAGGACAAAAAGTCTTTTTGAATTTTGGCTCTATACGTTCACGGGCGGAGATTTTTATTAATCAGAGATTAGTGGATTATCAGATTGTGGACAATGTTCCTTTCGAAACGGATATTACTCCTTATATAAAATCGGGAGAACAAGTACAATTGGCTGTACGTATAACGGATGCGGGTGGTAACCATGATTGGCGCGACTCCAGAACTATTCCGTGGGGAGATAAAATGTTGCCTCCCGGTCATGGCTTTGGAGGAATAACAGGAAAAGTTGGTATGAAGGTCTGTAATGCTGTTTATGTGGCGGATATTTATATGCAGAACACTCCTCAGATAACCACCGCCAACGCTATTCTGACATTACAGAATGAAAAAGGAAAGACTACGAAGCAGGATCTTCGTATAACGGTGTACGAGTGGCAAAATAAAGAAAAAATAGTTTATTCTAAAGAGATAAAGGGTGTTTCATTAAATAAAGGCATGAATGAACTGAAGATTCCTGTATCAGCTCCGGATGCGAAATTATGGAGTGTGGATGATCCTAATCTGTATGTATGTGAGGTGGAGTTATCCGAAGGAAAGAACTGGGTAGATAAAGATTCCCGCCGTTTTGGATTTCGTTGGTTCGAGGCTTCCGGTATAGGTGAGGATGCTGTTTTTCGTTTAAATGGAAAACGTATCATGCTTCGCTCGGCCATCAGTTGGAGTTTTTGGCCGGTCAATGGTATTTTCCCATCGGAAGAATTGGCTGAAAGGCAAATTCGCATAGCTAAGGAGTTAGGGTTGAATATGTTGAATTTCCATCGTTTTATCGGTAATACTGACGTAATGAATTATGCTGATGAGTTGGGACTGCTCTATTTTGAAGAGCCTGGTGGCTTCCGTCTGGATGTGAAACAGCCGTTTATGAATGCTGTTTTGCATGAAAAGGTCATCCGTATGGTAAAGAGGGATCGCAGTCATCCCTGTCTGGTTATCTACAATATGATGAATGAATCGGGAAATGCTACTCCTGAAAAGTTAGAATTGGAGATTCAAGCGATGAAGGATATGCGTGTACTGGATCCTTCCCGGCTGATTCTTCGTACCTCGGCTTGGGCAAAGGGGGATGATATAGAAGATCAGGCTAAAATTCATATTCGTCCTTACGATGAAAAAGTGTATTGGAGTGGTTGGTATGATTATCATCGTGCCGGAGGACCTGCTGTTTGGAATGAAGGTTTGTACAAAGGCCCTGAAGATTATTATAATGATACAAAGAATAAGCGTGAAATTGTATTCTTTGGTGAGGAAGGGGCTTTATCATCACCTCCTCGTTTGGAAAAAAATAAAGAAGATTTGGAAAAATATAGCTATAAAGGATGGGATGGTAGAGAGTTTTTACGTTGGTATGATGAATTTAATGAATTCCTGGATGCTAAACAGTTAAGGACAGTTTATCCTACGGTAGATGATTTGTGTGTGGCTATGGGGACTGTATCCTATGAGCACCAAGGACGTAAAATAGAATCGGCCAGAATGAATAATTTGACGGATGCATACGTTGTTAATGGATGGGAATCGGAATTGACGGAGAATTATTCGGGAATTGTCGATTGTTTTCGTTATCCCAAATCAGATCCGGCTATCATAGCTCGTTATAATCAGCCTTTGTATGTAGCGGTAAAGACCAGGCAACAGGTTGCAGCCGCAGGGGGAGAGGTGACCGTTGATTTTTATCTGATTAATGAGAAGAATGTCCGGGGAAACCATCAATTGAAAATCTCGGTGACAGACTCTCAAGGAAAAGTGATGGAGGTAGGGACTTATGAAACGGAAGCTGCCGGAGGTGAGGTTTATGGTCAGTTGTTGGTGAAAGATGTAAAAATACCTGTTCCTACAGCTGGAGGACTTTGTAGAATTGAAGCAAAACTATGTAAGGAAAATTCTGTTGTTACAACTGGGTATGATGATATATTGTCTGTAAATCTGGCATCCAATATGTTGGATGGTAAAGGGGCCGTTTGGGAAGATGGGAGTGCTTTACAGAATTTCTTGAAGGGTAAAACGAAAGAAGCGGTTGCAGCTTATGAGGATAATTTAGGAAAGTTGGATTGGATTATGGTGGCCCGTCCTCCTAGGAAAGATCAGTTGACAATGGTGCCGATGGAAGCGTTACGCTCTGCCGATGGCAAACCGGGATTAGATGTGGTCTATTATGAGGATATGGAATTTCAGAAGGAAGTTTATCATGAAGTGGCCAAGGTGGTTAATCTGAGTGCTATTGAGGGAGCTACACCAAGTCCTTTTGTGTATATGCTTGATGGTTATGGTATTAAATGGAGTGGTAAAGTACTTCCCTCTGTCAGTGGTGAATATACAATTATTCCTCAAAGTAATGACCGTAGTATGATTGAAGTCTTTGTCAATGGTAAGAAAATATATGAAATAACCAGAAAGAAAAAGCATTTGGGTGATGGAAAAGTTTATTTGGAAGGAGGCAAGTCTGCCGATATAGAGATCCGTTTCAGGCATCCTCGTAGTAACGCGCGTTGTCGTCTGGATTGGGCCGTTCCTAATGATAAGATGCCGGATGCACAGCGTTTAATGGAACGTGCAGTAAATGATGGAACCAAAATCTTTATTATTCAGAGTGCTGATGAATGGTCGGAATTTATAGCGGTTAATAGTAAAGCGGTGTTTAAGGACAAATTTTTTGTTGGAACCAACTGGCTGGGCGGGGTGATGTTTAATAAGCCGCATGATATTTTCAAGGAACTTCCTGTCGGAAATGCTCTCAACTGGCCTTATCAGGCATTGATACATACAGGGGTGGAGCGTATGGGATTAGTGATGGAAGGTGAAGAATTGCTGGTCGGAGCCTATCATACTTATCCTATGGCTATCGGAACTGCTATGGGGATTGTCCCTATGGGTAAGGGTAGTGTTTTGTTCTCTACATTGGATATCTATGGGAACATCATTAATGATTCGGCTGCCGGACTTGTAGCCAAAAAGCTGATTTTCAATATGATTGATTTTAAATAAAATAACAGATACCATGAAAAAAACAATCCTATGCTTTTGTTTATGCCTGTATTGTATAGGGGTATGGGCGGCTAGTGCTTCTTTTAAGAAGACAGGAAATGATTTGTTGTTTTTTTTGCCTCAGGGAAATGTGAAATTGGAATTTTGTACAGATGATATGTTCCGTGTACGTCATTCTCAAGGTACTGTGTTCGCTGAGAATGAACAGTGGATGGTTCGGAAATATGATTTTTCTTCTGTCAACTATACGGTGGAAGATAGAGGTACTGCATGGTTGATTACGACCAGAAAACTGATTATAGAGGCTACCAAGAATCCGTTCTGTCTGTCTGTTTCTGATAAAAACGGCAAGATGCTTTATACAGAACTTGAGGAACAACGTTTTTATAAGGATTCTGTCAAGATGAAAGCTGTTCTACAGCCGGATGAGCATTTCTTTGGTTTTGGGGAACGTATGGATTTCATGGATCAGCGAGGGCGTAAGATTTATCTGAATGTAGAGTTGGGAAGAGGGATAAAACCGGCTGTAGGAGGAAAAGATATTTTACGTGCCAATTATTGTCCCGTACCTTTTATGATGAGTACCAAAGGATATGGTTTGTTCTTTCATACTCCGTTTGCTACCGAATGGAATATGGGGTGGGATAGTAGTGATTATTATTCGTTTAAAGCTTTTGGCGGTGATTTGGACTATTATTTTATGTATGGTCCCGATTTTTATACCATGATTGACCGATATACGGAATTGACTGGAAAATCCCCTATGCTTCCTCGTTTTGCAATGGGGTTGCATGTTGGTACTTATTCCGGTGGAACTTGGAAGAATGAAGAGATGACTTCCGATAAATACCCGCCTGCTTTATGTAAACGTTTGCGTGAGGAAGGAGTGCCTTTTGATTTGCTTTGGCTGGATTCTACTTGGAGATTGTTTAATACCACTTACGGAAATGGTGGTTGTTGTTTTGAATGGCGCAATACGTTCAAAGATCCGAAAGCCATGTTTGATAGTTGCTATGCGCAAAATGTAAAAATGGTGGGGCTTCATATCCGTTCCATATTAGATAATGGCCCTGAATATCATCTATTGGATAAGGCGCGTGAACAGGGAAATGTGCTGTATCCAGGAGCCAAGATAGAAGGGGTGGTGAATTTCTTTGACCCGAAAGCGGTGGATTGGTGGTGGGAGAACGGAGTAATGAAAGTGGCTTCCATCGGGGCTAAGTTTGTGAAAACGGATGTCGGAGGGACGATGGACCTAAAAGGACTTCATAATATTTTTCCTTTAGCTTATGCGGAAGCGCCCTATCGTAAATTTCAGGAATATAATAATATGAGGGGGGTGACACATACCCGTGAGGGTTATGCGGGAATTCAGCGTTATCCTTATATTTGGGCCGGAGACTGGGGGAGTGAATGGCAGTGGTTTGAACCGGTGATACGTGCGGGACTTAATATCGGTATGAGTGGCGTGGGTAACTGGACTCATTGCATGGGAGGATTTGAACAATATTCTCCTTACGATACGGAATTATATACTCGTTGGGTACAGTTCGGTATGTTTTCACCTATCGCCATGGTGTTCGGTATGGATCACCCCCGTTATCATGAACCTTGGACTTATGGTCCGGAGGCTTTGGCCAATTTTATCAAGTACGATAGTTTGCGTTATACATTGATTCCTTATATTTATAGTAATGCTTATCAGCTTTATAAAACGGCACGTCCCATGATGACCCCTTTAGTGATGGATTATCCTCAGGATGAGAATACCTATCAGCTGGCGCGTCAATATATGTTCGGGCCATGGATGATGGTTTGTCCTGTCACTACCAAAGGTGCACTGAGCCAACATGTCTATTTCCCCGGTGGAGAATGGTTTGATTATGAAACCGGTGAGCGTTACGAGGGCCGCCAATATAAGTCTTTTCTTACTCCGTTGGATGTGTTGCCTGTCTATATAAAAGCCGGAGCTATTATTCCCATGCAACCTGCTATGCAGTGGGTAGATCAGCATCCTGTAGATGTGATAACATTGGATGTCTATCCGTCAGGTATTTCTTCTTATGAGATGTATGAAGATGATGGTATATCAATGGATTATCAAAAAGGGATTGGTTCATTGACCCGCTTTACCAGCAGGCTCGCTGATGATAGCTGGACGTTTACTGCAGATAAACCGGTAGGGAAGTACAAACCTGTCAGACACACTTATCTGGTGAAGGCTTATTTGCAGAACGCTCCGCAATCTGTGATAGAAAATGGTAAATCGTTGCCCGTTCTTTCATCATTTGCAGATGCAGACCGGAATACAGGCTGGTTTTATGATACGGAGCATAAACGTCTGTATGTGAAGACAGCTGGAGATAACCGTCAGAAAATTGAAATTGTGGTACAATAACTTAAAGGATTGATTCTATGAGAAAAATCATCGGTTTTCGCACTTTGTGCGTAAGTTTGGGAATATGGGTGGGGACTTTGGTGGTATCTGCTCAAGGTGAGTTTAAGGCATTACCTTGGAGGCAAAGTACCGCTTATAATTCTTATCTGATGCGTGATGTGCATCGGCAGTTTGCCGACCGGCAGTTTGCCATTCAAAAAGCGTTTGCTTCTCCTGCCGGGATGCAGAAGTATCTGGAGGGTTGCCGTGAACGATATAAACAAATAGTAGGTACTTTTCCTGAAAAAGGGAGTTTAAATGCTCAGGTGGTAGGGAAGGTACAAGGTACGGGTTATCATATAGAGAAAATAATTTTTGAAAGCAAGCCCGGCCGCTATGTCACAGCACATCTTTATATGCCAGAGAACACGACTGTTCCTGTTCCGGCGACATTGGAACTTTGCGGACATGGATTGAATGGCAAAGGTCCTTCGTCTCATGCCGCTATGTTGATGGCATCCAATGGTATTGCTGTGCTGGTGGTAGATCCCATAGGCCAGGGAGAACGGTTGCAAATTATTGATAGGGAAGGAAAGCCGCTGACACGGGGGGCTACTACGGAACATACCTTACTGAATGCGGGCTTTAACTTGCTTGGTACTAGTTTGGCAGCACAGGAATATTGGGATAATCATCGGGCTTTGGACTATTTACTGACCCGTAAGGATATTGATCCGGAGCATATCGGAGTATATGGATCTTCTGGCGGTGGCACTCAGACCGCTTATTATATAGGTTTGGATCCCCGTGTAAAGGTAGCGGCTATTTGTAGTTTCTTTTCTACCCGAGAACGTACTATGGAGTTGCAAGGTCCTTCCGATGGTTGCCAACATATACCATACGAAGGGCGTGAACAACTGGAGGTACCTGATTTTGCTTTAATGATGGCTCCACGGCCTTTATTGATTTTAAGCGGTAAATATGATTTTGTCGATTTATGGGGTGCGCAACAAGGATTTGCTGAATTACAACAGTGCTATAAAGTCTTGGGAGTTCCCGAAAAGGTGGATATGCTGACAGTAGAAACCGGTCATGGACTTGGAGCTGAAAAAAGGCAAAAGTTGGTCAGTTGGTTCAAGCGTTGGTTGAAAGATAATCAATCTCCGGTGAAGAAAGTGGCACAAGACCGTTTTCAGTTGTCAGATATGCTTTGTACGACTAAAGGACAGGTGAATGTATCTATGCCTGGAGCACTCAGTATTATGCAGGAAAATGTGAATCAGCTGGATGAGTGGGCTTCCAAGCGTGAGACGTTTCTTTCGAAAGGAAAGAAAACTGTTCAAACAAAGATGCTGGATTTGTTAGGTCTTAAAGGTCTTCCTGACCATAAAATAAGAATTGAGGCAACCGGACATGATTCAATGCGTGAATATGAACAATATAAGTTTCAGCTCATAAGGGAAGGGGAGATGCCTGTTCCTTGTATTCTTATCATGCCGTCCAGAGCGAATGCTGATTCTCCTATTGAGTTAAGGTTGCAGGAAGAGGGGAAAGGAACTTATTTGAGTGAATATGCGAATTTTGCTGCTGCCTTGACGGAAGGAAAAATTTTGTTGTTGGCAGACTTGCGCGGATTGGGGGAAACAACAGATCCTGCATTTTATACGGATGCTAAATATTGGAACCGTGAATATCGTAATGCAATGATCAGTATGCATATAGGGCGTCCTATTATGGGACAACGGGTAGTCGATATCCTGACTTTGCTTGATTTTTGTTCAGAACATGAACTTTTGAAAGGACATCCCGTCAAAGTATTTGCCAATGGTATTTATGGTCCAGCTGTAATTCATGCTGCTTATTTGGATGAAAGAATCAACAGTGTGGAGATAACACATAGTGTGAAGACTTGGAAGGAATACATTGAGAAGCCTATGCAGTGGGATATGTATTCTAATGTGTTGTATGGTGCTTTGAAATATTATGATTTACCGGATTTGATAAGGTTAAGCAATCGTCCCATCCGTTTTGCAGATTAAAAAACAGAATTTATCTCCACTGTAGGAGCATATTAAATGTCCTGAAGGCACAACAATCTGCTCCTGCAGTGGATGGAATATATGGCTTGTCTATTTCTTTTCCAGGAAATCAGCACGCATCGGGCTGAAACAATCTATCAGCATACCCGGCTCCAGGCATACACAACCATGCACTGCATCTGGTTCCTTATACAGACAGTCACCGGCCGATACAATTTTTTTCACACCATTGATGGTGAACTCAAATTTTCCACTTTCTACATAAGTGACTTGTGAATGGATATGATGGTGAACAGCTCCTACAGCTCCCTTTTCAAATTTTACTTTAACAACCATGATGTCATCATTGTAACCCATGATTTGGCGCACTACACCTTCGCCTGCAGGTTCCCATTCTTTGCCTTCTGCAAAAATGAAGTTTTCACTACCTGTTTTCATAACCTTTTTTTCAGTGTTTTTGTTTGTTTCTTCAGTACACTCTTTGTCGCTCTCTTTTTTTTCACTTTGTGCATTGCAGCTCTGCAATATTAGTGGTGCCATCAGGGCACAAGCATACAATGCGGTTCTTACTTTACGATTCATGATCTTGCATTTAATATAAAATGAATAACTAAAACTTTTCTTCAAATATATATAATATATAAGGAGAGTGGTTCACCGTGATTAAAATATACGAGGAAAAGACCAAATATTACAATCCCATACCCTAAAAAATGGCTTATTTTGCTTCATAATGATATTCAAACTTGAATCAAAACACTACAACAACAATGAAAAGCACATTAAAGAAGAGATGGGGAAGAATTGCCCTTTGCTTGTGTATGGCAAATTTTGCTTGCGCAGGTATGGCTCAAACTAATAAAAAGTTAGATGACCAAGTGATAAATACAATGAAAACCGCCACTCAGTTTATGATGGATAAAGTGAGTTATAATGGTGGTTTTGTATGGAATTATTTGCCGGATATGTCCCGCTCATGGGGAGAGATGGAAGCCAAGAGGACAATGGTTTGGATTCAGCCACCGGGAACTCCTTCTGTCGGTCATTTGTTGCTTGACGCTTATCATGCTACAGGAGATGAGTACTATTATGAAGCTGCCCAAAAAGTGGCTAACACTTTGATTTGGGGGCAGCTTGAATGTGGAGGATGGAATTATGTATTTGATTTTGCAGGAGAGAACTCGTTAAAGTCCTGGTATGATACCGTTGGTAAAAATGGCTGGCGTCTGGAGGAATTTCAACATTATTATGGAAATGCGACTTATGATGATGCGGGTACTATGGAGGCTGCTAAATTTCTACTTCGTATGTATGTGGAAAAAAATGATCCTGCTTTCCGTCCGGCTTTGGAGAAAACCATTGATTTTGTTTTGAAAAGTCAATATCCGGTGGGTGGATGGCCTCAACGTTATCCTTTGATGTATGATCACCCTTTTCAAGGTAAGAAAGATTATTCGTCTTTTATTACTCTGAATGATGATGTGATTCCTGATGCGACCGAGTTTTTGATTCAATGCTATCAAGCAATGGGGTTGCAAGGGGTAAAGGAGCCTATTATGCGTGCTATGTACTTGATGATTTCTCTTCAACAAGGGGAACCTTATGCAGGCTGGGCGGACCAATATACAGTAGATGATTTGAAACCGGCTCATGCCCGTTCTTATGAACCGCGCAGTGTGAATACCGGTACTACCGTCCGTCTTATCAATTTAATGATGGATTACTATAAACTTACAGCTGATACTCGTTTCCTGTCGGGGATTCCTGCTGCAATTCGTTTTTTGGAATCAATGAAATTACCGGAATCGGATGTGAAGAAATGGAAGCGTCAGTCTACTAATCCGGAAGCTATTTTGGTTCCTCGTTTTGTTGATCCTGATACAGGTAAACCACTGTATGTCCATCGTAAGGGAAGTAATGTGAAAAATGGAACGTATTATATTGATCAGAATATAGAAAATACAATAGCTCATTATAATTCGGCAATTTTTGTGAATCCTGGTGAACTGCGTCGCCGTTATGAGGAAGTGAAGAAACTTCCTGTATCCGAGTTGGCGAAGAATTCACCTTTGCTACAGGATCATTTGGTTCCTTTACCTAAATATTATACTCGTTTACGTGGAAAAGCTACGGAAGAAGTTGCCCGGAAATTGGTGCAATCACTGACTAAGGACGGTTGCTGGCTCTCTCCTTTAAAGTCAACCTCGAACCCGTATAAGCCATATACTGTTTCAGGACCTAGTGAGGAAACGAAATATATAGCTACTTTTGTAGGGGACGAGCACGATACATCACCTTATCCGTGTACTACCGGAGAATTGTGCATCTCTGTAGGGGATTATATTGATAATATGATAAAATTAATTAGTTACCTTGAAAAGTAAAAGTTTGTTAGGTATAGGTTTATGAAGAATGCTGTAATTTGTTTATTGTTGTTCGGGATATGTCTGACGGTTTCTGCTCAAGAAAAGGTGGAAACCGTCTCTATGCGTTATGAAACGCAGAATGATATGCCGCTGTTTTATCAGAAGCTGAAAGAAAGTCTGACTTATTCTATGGCATGGGGGAACTCTTCTATCCGAAATTTTGAAAAATGGCGTGAAGAGGCTAGAAAAGTTTTGTTGGATTGTATGCAGCCTGCTCCTCCTGTAGCGGCTTTTGATAAAGAAGTGATAGATATTGAGCGGAGGGAAGGGTATACAGTGGAAAAAATTCTGTTTAATGTTTCGGAATATTCCCGTGTTCCCGCTTATCTGTTGGTCCCTGAGGGGAAGGGACCATTTCCTGCAGTGTTATTACTTCACGACCATGGGGCCCATTTCTCAATAGGGAAAGAGAAGATGGTACGTCCGTTCGGTGTGGAGGCATCTGTGACAGCCGATGCGGATGATTGGGCGGAAAGATGTTATGATAAACAGTATGTGGGTGATTATCTGGCAAGCCATGGATATGTAGTGCTTGCTGTGGATGCCTTGTTTTGGGGGGAACGGGGACGTAAGGAAGGAGTGCGCTATGACTCACAGCAAGCGTTGGCTGCCAATATGCTACAGATGGGAATGTCATGGGGGGCCTTGATTGTTTGGGATGATATCCGTAGTGCTGAGTTTTTGGCTACATTGCCTATGGTCAGTAAAGATAGAATAGGTACTATGGGCTTTTCTATGGGAGCACATCGTGCTTGGATGGTCAGTGCCGCTACAGATGTGGTGAAGGCAGGCGCTGCTGTGTGCTGGATGAATACTACAGATAGCTTAATGACACTTACCAATAATCAGAACAAAGGCGGGTCTGCTTATTCCATGATTATTCCCGGAATACGGAATTGGATGGATTATCCTCATGTGGCATCTATCGCCTGTCCCAAACCGATGTTGTTCATCAATGGTTTGCGGGACAAACTTTTTCCTGTAAAGGGCGTTGAAAGCGCTTTCTCTACCATGCAGGATGTATGGAAGGGTCAATCGGTAGAAAATCTATTGACTACCAAGTTCTATGATTTGCCTCATTTTTGCAGTAAGGAGATACAGGCTGATATACTTGAGTTCTTTAATCAAAATTTAAAATAGAAAGCGATGAAAATTAAGATGTTGATGGCATTTGTTGCCTTGTTGTTATTTTCTGCTTTTACGGCAGACCACACAATTACTATTTTTATGATAGGTGACTCGACTATGGCCAACAAATCCTTAGAGGGAGGTAATCAGGAACGTGGATGGGGCCATGTGCTGGGAGGATATTTCAGTGAAAATATTCGTGTGGAAAACCATGCTAGAAATGGTCGGAGTTCTAAAAGTTTTATTGATGAAGGATTATGGGAGGTAGTAATTAATAAAGTAAAGCCGGGTGATTATGTTTTTATTCAGTTTGGGCATAATGATGAGAAGGTAGATGAGAAACGTCATACTGATCCCGGATCTACTTTTGATGCCAATCTACGCCGTTTTGTAAAAGAAACACGTGCCAAAGGAGGAATTCCCGTTTTGTTCAATGCTATAGTTCGCCGTAATTTTCGGAATAATAAAAATGCGGTGGCCGAAGATGATGTGCGCAAGGATTTGTCAAAGGGGGGTGTTTCTCAAGATGGAGAAGTGCTGATTGACACTCATGGAAAATATTTGGATTCTCCGCGCAATGTGGCAAAAGAATTGGATGTGCCTTTTGTGGATATGAATAAGATAACGCATGATTTGGTGCAGAGAATGGGGTCGGAGGCCTCAAAAAAATTGTTCATGTGGATTCCTGAAGGCGTGTGTGCAGCTTGTCCGAAAGGCCGTGAGGATAATACGCACCTGAATGTATATGGGGCGCGTACTATTGCAGGTTTGACAGTGGATGCTATAGCTAAAGAGGTTCCTGTATTGGGGCCTTTTATACGTCATTATGATTTTGTTGTGGCAAAAGATGGCAGTGGTGATTTCTTTACCATTCAGGAAGCGATCCATGCTGTTCCCGATTTTCGTAAAGCAGGACGCACTACTATTCTAGTCCGTAAAGGGGTATATAAAGAGAAAGTGGTTATTCCTGAAAGTAAGATTAGTATTTCTTTGATAGGTGAGGACGGAGCAATTCTGACAAATGATGATTTTGCTTCTAAAAAGAACTGTTTCGGAGAAGAAATGTCTACCTCCGGTTCATCAACCTGTTATATCTATGCTCCCGATTTCTATGCTGAGAATATCACCTTCGAGAATAGTGCCGGCAGAGTAGGGCAGGCAGTGGCCTGTTTTGTTAGTGGAGATCGCGCTTATTTCAAAAACTGTCGTTTTTTGGGAAATCAGGATACTTTGTATACTTATGGCAAAGACAGTCGTCAGTTCTATGACCATTGTTATATAGAGGGTACGGTGGATTTTATTTTTGGCTGGTCTACGGCATTGTTTAAGGATTGCACCATCCATAGCTTGGGTGATGGTTATGTTACCGCTCCTTCTACAGATCAAGGCAAGAAATATGGTTATGTTTTTATTGGCTGTAAATTGACGGGTGTGGTTGAGGCTCAGAAGGTGTATTTGTCCCGTCCTTGGCGTCCTTATGCACAGGCTGTCTTTATTCATTGTGATTTAGGAAAGCATATTCTTCCGGTGGGGTGGAACAACTGGGGCAAAAAAGAAAATGAGGAAACCGTATTCTATGCTGAATATCAGAATACAGGAGAAGGGGCGGCTACCGCTTCGCGTGCTTCGTTTGGAAAGCAACTGAACGATATCAGTAATTATAATGAAGCACAGATTTTGGCAGGTGATGACGGATGGAATCCTGTGGAAAATGGAAATGTATTGTTGCAGAATTTAAAGAGATAAGCTGTTTTTTCTTCATGTAATAATACTTTGTCACTGTAGGGATGGATCTTATTTACCCCTATGGAAAATGTCAAGGAAGAGTGGAATGATAAAAGGGGTATTTAACTTTGCCCCTTTTATTTTTTTAGGAACTTGTATGTCGGTATCTCTCGTTTTTTATGTATTTTTGCCATACTATATATGAAAATCTACGAAATGAAAAGACACATTCTGTTTATACTTACTTTGCTGTTCTTTTTTTATGCAAAAAGTCAGCCTAATTGTATCTTTACTCATTATTCTTCGGAAAACGGTTTGTCTCAGAACTCTATCATGAGCATGGTACAAGACCATAATGGAGTGTTATGGTTCTCTACTTGGGATGGAATCAACCGGTTCAATGGTTATGACTTCAAAGTTTATAAAGCCAGACAAGGGAATAAAATTACTATGACTAACAACCGGGTAGACTTATTGGAAGTAGACCCTTATAATTATATTTGGCTGCAAACGTATGATTACCGTGTGTATCGTTTTGACCAAAGAACAGAGAAATTCGAACAAATTCCTGCAGAAGGTGAAGAGGAGGGCATGCGTTTCTCTTCTATTAAAATATTGCCCGACAGTGTCATTTGGCTACTTTCTGAAAATGAGGGGGCTGTCCGTGTGAAAACAAATCCTAAGGATTACAGTGTAACCACTCAAGTATATGCTACTCATAGTCATGGAGGAAATGCCGCTCACATTAATCAGGTTTTTAGCGATGCTTATAATCAAGAGTGGTTACTTACTGATAACGGTCTGCTAAAGATTACGAATGATAAAGAAGAGCCTGTTTCTTATTTTGTGAATATCCAATCAGGCAAAGATGAATCCGTACAGGCTTTCTACTCTTTTTGCAGTTATGGTGACGAACTTTATTTTGGATCAGACAGGGGACGGATATGGTGCTATTCTTTGCAAAATGAAATCTTTCGTCTTTGGGAATTGCCGGTAAAGGATAAAGTGATTGCTATAAATGAAATAAAAGGTACGGGACTGTTGATAACAACTGCCCATGAAGGATTGATATTGTACCATTCGGATACAAAAGAGTGTAAAGTCTATAATAAATCCAATTGTCCCGAATTCCCGGCAGACGCTTTCCGTTCTGTTTATGTTGACAGTAAGCAGGAAGCATGGTTTGAGATGACCGAATGGGGAAAGGTTTGTCATTTCAATCCTTTGACGGAAGTATTTAAGCAAGAAAAGATGCAAGTGGAGCCTCGTGGTGCCGATCGTTCCTATCCCAGTTTTCATATTTGTGAGGACTTGAACGGTAATTTGTGGGTACATCCGCAAGGAGGAGGGCTTTCTTGGTATGACAGGGAGGCAAATCGGCTGTTACCTTTCTACAATGACCCCGATTCACCTGATTGGCACTTTTCTAACAAATTACATTCTATGTTATCCGATAAACAAGGCAATCTTTGGTTATGTACTCATTCTAAGGGGTTGGAGAAGATTACTTTTTTAGGAAGCCAGTTCCATATTTATCCCCGCATGGGGCACAGTTATGACTTGAATGCCAATACGGTACGTGCGTTGTTTGAAGATAGCGAACATCGCATCTGGATGGGAAAACGGGACGGTCAGATTGAAATTTATTCTTCTGATTTAGATTTTCAGGGTATTCTGACTGAAGAGGGGATTATAGCTAAATCTGGTAGGCCGTTAAGTGGAGTTCCTTATCATATCATGCAAGATTCTCGCGGAAACATTTGGATTGCTACTAAAGGGGATGGTATTATTCTGGCAGAAAAGGAGGGGGCACATTTTAAGTTTACTCGATTCAAATATGATGAAGATGATATTTATAGCCTGAGTCATAATAGTGTTTACTGGTTACATGAAGACAAGCATGGACGTATTTGGGTGGCAACTTTTGGTGGAGGGTTGAATTATATTCAGAAAACTCCTGAAGGGAAATATGTGTTTATTAGTTCTAGAAATAACCTGAAAGGTTTTCCGTATGACCGTTGTTATCGTGTACGCCATATCACTTCTGATAAGAAGGGGAATATATGGGTGGGGAGCAGTGATGGCGCACTTAGTTTTAAAGAGGATTTTAAGGATCCGGAGTCGATTGTGTTCCATCTTTATGCACGTATCCCCGATGATATGAATTGTCTGAGCAACAATAACGTATATCGGGTTGTAACCACTTCTCAAGGAGAAGTTTATTTAGCTACATTTGGTGGTGGCCTTAACCAACTTGTTTCCATGAACGGAGAAGGGGGAGCTGTATTTAAATCCTATACAGTGAAGAATGGTCTGCCTTCAGATATCCTGTTGTCTGTAGAAGAGGATGACACAGGAAGCTTGTGGATAAGTACGGAAAACGGATTGAGTAAATTTATTCCGTCCGAACAACGTTTTGAGAATTATAATGAAAGGGATTTTGGTGGTAAGATACGTTTTGAGGAGGGAACGTCGTTGAATCTTAGTTCCAGCACCATTTTGTTTGGTACCAGTCGTGGCGTGCTTTATTTTGAACCAGAGCATATTAAGAAGAGTAATTATGTACCATCCATTATTTTAGGTACTTTGAAGATATCCAATCAAGAGGTAGTTCCAGGGGTATCAGGAAGTTTGTTGCGGCAATCACTCAATAATACAGAACATCTGGTACTTTCACATAAGGAGAATATTGTAACCTTATCGTTTGCTGCATTGGATATGATTTATCCTGAAAATATCCGTTATGCTTATCGTTTACGCGGATTTGATAAAGAATGGAATTATGTAGACAGACAGCGTACCGCTACATATACTAATCTTCCGAAAGGAGATTATGTTTTTCAGGTTAAATCGACCAATAGTGATGGTGTTTGGGTAGAGAACGAGCGCAGTTTGAGAATCACCATTCAGCCTTCGTTTTGGGAAACAGCTTGGGCTATGGCAATTTATATTCTTGCTTTTCTGTTGATTCTGTTTTCAGGAGTATATATATTGTTTACTATTTATCGTCTGAAACATGAAGTGTCTGTGGAACAGCAGGTTTCTGATATAAAACTTCGTTTTTTTACAAATATTTCTCACGAACTTCGCACTCCGCTAACGTTGATTGCAGGTCCTGTAGAATATGTTTTGAAAAACAAGACTTTGCCAGATGATGTACGTGAGCAATTGCATGTAGTAGAACGTAATACCGACCGTATGCTTCGCTTGGTGAACCAAATTCTTGATTTCCGCAAAATACAGAAAAATAAAATGAAGTTGCGTATAGAACAGATCGATATTGTTCCTTTTGTACGCCATATCATGGATAATTTTGAATCGTTGGCCGAAGAGCATCATATTGATTTTGTATTCGAAAGTGAAATGCCTTCCTTGAAACTGTGGGTAGATGCGGATAAGCTGGAAAAGATTGTCTTTAATCTGCTTTCCAATGCTTTTAAGTATACTCCACAGGGTAAGATGATTACGCTTTTCATTCATGAAAATGAGCATAATGTGGCGATTGGTGTACAGGATCAAGGTATAGGAATTTCTGAAAGCAAGAAAGCTTCTCTTTTTGTCCGTTTTGAAAATCTGCTGGACAAGAATTTGTTTAATCAGCAAAGCTCAGGCATCGGTCTTTCTTTGGTTAAGGAATTGGTGGAACTGCACAAAGCGACTATCCGTGTGGATAGTAAAGAGGGGGAGGGCAGCTGTTTCACGGTTGAGTTTTTGAAAGGTAAAGAGCACTATACGGAGAATGTGGAGTTCATTCTCTCTGATTCTGTCGAAATGAGGCCGGAAGAGGTGGAAGAACCAGTTCAGGGACATGAAGAGAAAAGGAATGAAAGTAAAACGATGTTGCTGGTTGAAGATAATTTGGAACTTCGTTTCTTTTTGCGTAGTATCTTTATCTCAAATTTCAACGTCATAGAGGCTGTTAATGGGGCTGATGGTTTGGATAAAGCTTTGAAGTTTGTTCCGGATATTATTATTAGTGACATCATGATGCCGGAAAAGGATGGTATTACTATGACAGAAGATTTGCGTGCTAATATGGCGACCAGTCATATTCCAGTGGTTTTACTGACGGCTAAAACGGATATGGACAGTAAGTTGGAGGGTATGGAGCTGGGAGTTGAGGATTATATAACGAAGCCATTTAGTGCCACTTACCTGAAGGCTAGGGTGGAGAATATTTTGACACAACGTGTCAAGTTACAACAGTTGTATTGTGCGAATCTGATGAATATTCAGCCTGTTCCGGAGGAAGAACAGCAAACACAGCCTGAGATGTCTTCGCATGACCGTAAATTTATGGAAAAACTGACGGAATTAATGGAGAAGAATATGGATAATGGCGATTTGATAGTGGATGATTTGGTACAAGAACTTGCGGTGAGTCGTTCTGTCTTTTTCAAGAAACTGAAAACCCTGACAGGACTTGCCCCCATTGAGTTTATTAAAGAGATGCGTGTGAAACGTGCCGCGCAATTGATAGAAAGTGGTGATTATAATATGACGCAGATTGCTTATATGGTAGGTATTAATGATCCTCGTTATTTCAGCAAATGTTTTAAACAACGTTTTGGTATGACACCTACTGAATATAAAGAGAATGCAAAAAATAAGCGATAACTTTTGCTGCTATTTGTTAGTTCTTGCAGCGTTTATTTTTTAATTATTTCTTAAAGGGTATGTTTAAGTGTCGGGTATTTCTTTTGTTATGTGAGTGAGTTGCTCATGTTATTTTATTATTTTTTCGAATATGTAATGGGGGTTTTTCTGAATTTTTAGTCTTTTACATAGATAATGAACTAAAAAGAGGAAAAAGATGAAAAAAGTAATTTTATTTATGGTAGGTGTTTTGGCGAGTCTGATGTTGAGTGCTCAGTCTCGTTGGAGTGTTACGCCGGAAGCCGGCTTGGTAGTGAATAAGGAAAATGAAGGGACATCAGTTACATTAGGTTTTAAAGCTGGTGCCGGTGTATTGTATCAGTTAAAGGAAGGGGTGGGAAAAAAGCCTTCTTTTGGCTTGAAGTCCGGAGTTTATATCTTAATGCAGAAAGGTGGGTATCATCCTATGAGTTGGGGAAACATATCAACAGGGGGAGGATTTAGCATGGATTATGAAAAAACGGATGTTGAGTCCACGCGTTATTATTTGCAATTGCCTGTTATGGCTCATTGGGGTTTTAAACTTTGTGATGATGTGCGTCTTAAATTAGCAGTAGGGCCTTATGTAGCTGTAGGAATTGGTGGACGCACTCATGCTTATGTTTCTTCCTCAAAATATAATATAGATGAAGAAACAGGTGTTGGACAGTATGAATATCGGAATGATTATTACCGGTTTGGCACATTTAAAGGAAAAACAGTAAATGAGGAATTTGGTTTTGAGGCGTCCCCTCGTTTGGATTGGGGAGGAACGGCTTCTGTCGGGATTGCTGTTAAACGGATTTCATTTACTATCGGGTATGATTTGGCTTGGGGAAAATATAATAAGGAACAGAATGATTTAAGGATACGGAATCATATGGTTAGCTTTATTTCAGGGTATACTTTTTGATAAGAAAAAGGATAAATGAAACAAACATACACAAAATTTCTTGTTTAAGATTGTTAAATGAAGAATTTTGTGTATGTTTGTTTTTTCATAAACACGATAAAAGTTCAATCTATGAGGAAAATGCTATTCATTACCCTTTTAATGGGCGGTCTGTGTACGACTGTCTCTGTTGCAAAGGCACAGGAACGCTTGCCAGAATACTTGCAGGCAGAGAAGTACACACAAGAAAAATTGAACACCATGTTGTTTTCTACTGTGGTGGATCCGCATTGGTTCCAGAAAGGTAATAATTTCTGGTTCGAGTACAAAACAAGTGAAGGAACCTTTTGGTATGTGGTTGATCCGGTTGCCCGGACAAAGAAGCTTTTGTTTGATAGGGATGAATTAGCTTCTCAGCTTACTGAAATTGTAAAAGATCCCTTTGAGGCACGCCATTTGCCAATTATAAATCTGAAAGCGAAAGAAGATGGGCGTACCTTTACTTTTGAAGTAAAATCAACAAAAGATGCGACACCAAAGACAGAAGGTAAGGATAAGAAAGACAAAAAGAATGAGAAGGAAATCTTTTATTTTTCTTATGACTATCCTACTCGTAAATTGACTCATTTGAAAGATAAAGAAGACGACCTGAAGAAAATCTATTGGGGATCAGTTTCTCCTGATGGTAAAACGGTGATTTATGCCAAGGATTTGAATTTGTATCGCATGAGTCGTGAAGATTATGAAAAAGCGAAAAAAAATGAAAAGGATAGTACGATCGTGGAAATCCAGCTTACTACAGATGGCATGAAGGATTTTGGCTATGGTATTCCCTATAGTATGCTTAATACAGATACTTTATGTAATGGCAAGCGTCGTCGTGTAGGTGGAGTGTGGTCTCCGGATTCACGTTATTTTGCTATGACAGTTTCTGACGATCGCGCTGTGAAAGAATTATGGGTAATAAATTCGATGGCCCATCCGCGTCCCACATTGGAAACTTATAAATACCAGATGCCGGGAGAAAAGGAAGCTCCCATAGAACATCTGTACTTGTTTGACTTGGTTGATAATAAACGTAAGGAAATTAAAGTAGCAGCTTATAAAGATCAAAGCATTGGCCTGGAATACAAACCAATGATGCAAAAACAGCGTGATATGGAAGATCAGGCTGTCGTTTGGCAGGGTGATAACAACCGTTTTTTTCTGACTCGCAGCAGCCGTGATTTACATCGGATTGATGTTTGTTCCTATACGATAGGACAGGATTCCGTTGTACCTGTTATAAAAGAACGGATGAATACCTATCAGGAAACTCGTCCTTTAAGAGTCTTGAATGGTGGAAAAGAAATTATTCAATGGAGTGAGCGTGATGGTTGGGCACACCTTTATTTATATGATGATCAGGGTAATTTGAAAAATCGTATCACAAAAGGTCCCTGGCACGTGGAGGAAATCTTGAAAGTAGATGATAAGGCGCGTGTGATTTATTTTACTGCTAATGGAATGAATGCTAAAGAACATCCTTATTATGAACATTTGTATCGTGTGAATTTGGATGGCAGCGGTTTGAAACTACTGACTAAAGGGGATTATTTCCATCGTGTGGAAGTGGATGATGATGCTCGTTTTGTGGTGGATAATTATTCGCGTGTAAATACAGTGCCTTGCGCCATCCTGCTGGATACTAATGGCAATAAAGTAATGGATATTCAGGAGAGTGATTTTTCACAGCTTTTTGCTGCCGGTTATAAATTTCCGGAAATATTTAAAGTAAAGGCGGCTGATGGTGTGACAGATTTGTATGGTGTGATGTATAAACCTTTTAATTTTGACTCAACTAAGGTTTATCCTATTGTGGATTATGTTTATCCTGGGCCACAGGTGGAAGGTGTTTATTATCCATTTACCCGTATGAGTCCCCGTACCGACCGTTTGGCACAGGCCGGATTTATTGTTATTTCTGTAGGACAACGTGGCGGGCACCCTAGCCGCTCTAAATGGTATCATAATTATGGATATGGAAATATGCGTGATTATCCGCTGGCCGATCATAAATATGCTATCGAGCAATTGGCGCAGCGTCATCATTTTATAGATATAGATAAGGTTGGTATTCATGGACATTCGGGAGGTGGATTTATGAGTACGGCGGCTATGTGCCAATACCCGGATTTCTTCAAAGTGGCTGTTTCTTGTGCCGGAAATCATGATAATAATATCTATAACCGTTGGTGGAGTGAAACGCATCACGGCGTAAAAGAAGTAGTGAGTGAGAAAGGGGATACAACTTTCGTTTATAAGATTGCTACTAATCCTGAAATAGCGAAGCAATTGAAAGGAAATTTGTTGCTGATTCATGGTGATATTGATAATAATGTACATCCAGGCAATACCTTACGGGTAGTTGATGCATTGATTCGTGCCGGGAAACGTTTTGATATGCTGATTCTTCCTCAACAGCGTCATGGATTCGGCGATATGAATGAATATTTCTATTGGAAACTGGTAGACTACTTCTCCGAACATCTGAAAGGGAGAAGTGAAAAATCGGTGGATATACCGAAACGGTAGATTTAGGATAATTGCCGGACGAATATGAAAGGAGCACAGAGGGTTCGTGTCATTAAGATACCTTTGTGCTCCTTGTTTTTATAGCAGACTGTTGATATAAGCCTTCATGTCCGGTGTCGCGGATTTTGCTTCCAGATACAGTTTATACTGAGCTTTGGTACGTACCAGATTATGGTCTTTATACCGGGTTTGATAATACGTGTCTCCGTTTATATAATCTGCTAAAAAGCGTACAGCTTGCATATAAGGGAACAGAGTTGCAGCGTATGGTAGCATTTCTATTTCAAGAGGGGTCAGGAAAGCTCGGGCCGACTCAATATAACCTTTGGTAAATGCTTTGAAGATTTCCATGTTGAACTTCACCTTATTTAAATCAGCCTCATCCTCCTTGCCGGTATTGGCTGCCGAACGGAGGAAATCACCGAAATCGGAGAAAATGAAACTGGGCATTACTGTGTCCAGGTCAATGACGCACAACACTTTTCCGTTTTCATCAAATAACATGTTGCTGACTTTTGTGTCACAGTGGCAGATGCGTTTGGGCAATTTGCCTTCACGGTAAAAACGTTCAGCGCTGCACATCGTATCAGCATCTTTTTCTATTGCGTCCACTATGTCCTGTACTTCTGCCAAACGGCCAGACATGTTGGCAGATACGGCTTCACGTAATTGTTTTAAGCGGAATTCCATATTGTGGAAATCGGGGATGATTTCTCCGAGTTGTTCGGGTACATCAGCCAGCATGGCTTGGAATTCACCAAACTTCAGTCCTGCCAGATAGGAGGATTCCGGTGTAACTGTTTCCAATGTTTGTGAACGTGGAATAAATATTGAAATTCGCCAATAACCTTCTCCATCATAGAAATAGGTTTTGCCATTGGTGGAAGGTAGAAAATGGAGTACCTTACGTTCAATGTCCTCTTCGTGTCTGGCTTCCAGCTTTTGGCGGATGTGTCTGGTTACTACTTCTATATTGTGTTGCAGCATTTCAATATTGGTAAATATTAAATGGTTGATTCGTTGCAATACATAGTCAGGCTCTTCAGGAGATACCGATTTTACCAGATAAGTCTGATTGATGAGGCCGGATGTCAAAGCTTTGATTTCTTTCACTTCACCCACTTTGGGGAACTGTTTGATAATTTTTTTGAGGTTTTCCATAGGTTTGTTTGAATAATGTCTATATATGAAACAAAGATAACTTCTTTCCTTCAATTGGAGGAAAGAAGTTATCTTAAAAAACATATAATAGGAATATAAATCTTTTTATTTTTTTAAATCAGTCTGGAACATACGGTCAGCGCGTAACAGATGACGCCAGTAGGAAACCAATTCTTGTGATTCCTGCAATACATTGAGGTACACCATAGAAGCTTTTACATTGACATCCCGTTCTTGTATGCGGTCCATCTGTTCCTTGCGCAAGGTGGAGATCTTGCCTTTCAGAAGGGCGCCTTCACGTAGCAAAGCATCAGTCTGGTCGTAGGCCTTGTTAGCAAGTACTTCAGTAGCTTTGGCCATTAATGCCGTCATCTCATCGCGGATAGGGATGAACTCGTTAGTGGCACGTTCCGATAATGGGGTGAACTTATTGTCCACATGTTCTTTACAAGGCTCGCAGATACGTTTCAGACAGTAAAGCATTTGTTCACAACTGTTGCTTCCTAAATGGAACCAAGTATTTTTCTCAATAGCAGTGAAGTTGTCTATGCGACGTAGGCCCAGTATTTCTTTACGGCGTATCTTTTTTAACATTTCTTTCTGGTTGTCAGTATTGCTCACGGCCTTGCGCAGAGCTTTCAGATTTTCGTTGATGAAACCGTCGGTTATCTGCCGGTAGGTTTCATTGGTGAATGCCATTTCGGCTACCAATGTGTTATTTACATGCTGGCGAAGTAATGTCCAACGCTCTTCTTTGTCTTTACTGGCAATGAGGCGGGAGAATATGTCGTCTTTGCCTTTATCCTTCTGTTTCTTGCTGTAGTGTATGTTGCTGCGTACCAATAGGAAGATGGCAAGTGCAATAAGAGCCAACATGGCGAATGTGCCTCCATAATACATGATGAGCGTAACCACAAAACAGATAGTGAAAGCAGCTCCGGCAGTAATGAACCATCCACCGATAACAGAAAGCACACCGGTGATACGATATACGGCACTGTCACGGCTCCAGGCACGGTCGGCTAATGAACTACCCATAGCTACCATGAAAGTTACGTAAGTGGTAGAAAGAGGGAGTTTCAAAGAGGTTCCCAAAGCTATGAGCAGACCGGCCAGTACCAAATTGACAGAAGCGCGTATCAAATCAAATGCTGCCCCATTCTCCATAATCATCACATCTTTGTTAAAACGGCTGTCGGCCCATCGTTTCAGATTGTCGGGTAATATTTTGGCTATATTTTCTGAAGCGCTCATGGTAGAACGGACAATACTGCGTGCTACAGCGGAAGAACCAAACATTTCGTCACCTTCATCCTGACGCGAGAGATCTACCGAAGTCTTCACTACATTTTGCGCTTTTTTTGAAGTAATCAGCGCATATACCATGATGACGCCTGCTAAAAATAAAAAAAGGAATGGGGTTTTAGCCGGACCATTCAGTGAATTCATCAAGTATCCCATTGGTTCACCGTTTCCATTAGCCATGAAGTCTGTATAAGCTGAGAAGCCTGCCAAAGGCACACCAATGAAGTTTACTAAGTCATTGCCTGCAAAAGCCATAGCTAAGGCAAAAGTACCTAACATTACCACCACCTTGAATACATTTATCTTGCACCAATGCAGTATTTGCATCAGAATGGTGAAGAACACAAAACTGCAACTTACTAACATCAAGGTGTTTTCCTGAATCCAATGTTTGTTTTCGGCAGTCATGAAGGCGGAATCTTTCAGGCCTTTTATCAACATGAAGTAGATAATGGCCGTAACAGCGATACCGCCGAACAGTCCGATAGTGTATTTCAGTTTCTTTGTATAATTAAATGTGAAGAGGAGACGGGAGAGATATTGTACTAATGTGCCGAAGAAGAAGGCTACTGCTACTGAGAGGAAGATACCTAAAATGACGGATAATGCCTTTTCCGTATTCAGCAGATCAGCAAATCCTAGCATTCCGGTTTCGTCTTCTGCTATTTTGATAAGAGCTAGAACGAAAGTTCCTCCCAATAGTTCGAATACCATGGATACGGTAGTGGAGGTAGGCATTCCTAAGGAATTGAAAATATCCAATAGGACTACGTCTGTTACCATAACTGCTAGAAAGATACACATTAACTCCTGAAAATAAAATTGTTCAGGTCTGAAAATACCGTGTCGCGCGATTTCCATCATACCGTTGCTCAGTGTGGCGCCGATGAAGATACCGAAAGCGGCAATGGCGATGATGGTCTTGAATGACGCGGCTTTAGCACCAATGGCGGAATTCATAAAGTTCACTGCGTCATTGCTGACGCCTACTACCAAATCGAATATGGCTAGCAGAAAAAGGAATACAACGATTCCCAAAAACATAGTTTCCATATAATTTTGTCTCTCTATTTTATTGGGCGCAAAGGTACGGGAGGTATATTATGATAAAATGTCATATATGTTACATTTGTGTTACAGGTGTTTTTTGTTCACCATAGATTGCACGGATTCACACAACTTGATTTTTAATTTATTATTATCCATATTTAGTGGCGAATCTCTTCTTTTTTGAGACAAATATGAGTGGATAAATAATATTTCACGTTTATGTGTGGAATTTATAGAGTGAAAATTTATACCTTTGTAGCCCAAATACTTAATCTATAAAAAATGTCAGAGGCTAAGAGAATTAAAACCGCATTGGTGTCGGTTTATCACAAAGAAGGTTTGGACGAGATTATAACCAAACTACACGAAGAAGGAGTAGAGTTCCTGTCAACAGGAGGTACAAGACAGTTTATCGAATCTTTAGGTTTCCCTTGCAAAGCGGTGGAGGATCTTACTACTTATCCCTCTATTTTGGGCGGACGTGTGAAGACACTGCATCCTAAAGTCTTTGGAGGTATTTTATGCCGTCGTGGTTTGGAACAAGATATGCAACAGATAGAAAAATATGAGATACCCGAAATAGATTTGGTCATCGTTGACCTGTATCCGTTTGAGGCAACTGTGGCTTCGGGTGCCGAAGAACAAGCTATCATCGAAAAAATTGATATAGGTGGTATTTCTTTGATTCGTGCTGCTGCTAAGAACTTTAATGATGTAGTGATTATCGCTAGTCAGGCACAATATAAGCCGTTCCGTGATATGTTGCTGGAACATGGCGCTACTACTTCACGCGAGGAACGCCGTTGGTTCGCAAAAGAAGCGTTTGCTGTTTCTTCTCATTATGATTCTGCTATCTTTAACTATTTTGATGGTGGTGAAGGTTCGGCTTTCCGTTGCGCGGTGGAAGAACAAAAACAACTTCGTTATGGTGAAAATCCTCATCAGAAAGGTTATTTCTATGGAAATCTGGATGCGATGTTCGACCAGATTCATGGAAAAGAAATTTCCTATAACAATTTGTTGGATATCAATGCAGCTGTTGATTTGATTGATGAATTTGATGAGGTGACATTTGCCATTCTGAAGCATAATAATGCCTGTGGATTAGCTTCGCGCCCTACTGTGCTGGAAGCATGGAAAGATGCGTTGGCAGGCGATCCGGTGTCGGCTTTCGGCGGTGTGTTGGTTACTAATGCCGTGATTGATAAAGAAACAGCAGAAGAAATCAATAAACTGTTCTTTGAGGTAATTATTGCTCCGGATTATGATGTAGATGCATTAGAGATTTTGGGACAGAAGAAGAACCGTATTATTTTGGTTCGTAAGGAAGCTAAATTGCCGAAGAAACAATTCCGTTCTTTATTGAATGGGGTTTTGGTTCAGGAAAGAGACCTGGATGTGGAAACTCCTGCCGACTTGAAGCAGGTTACTGAAAAAGCTCCTACGGCGACTGAAGTAGAGGATATGTTATTTGCAAATAAGATTGTGAAGAATAGTAAAAGTAATGCTATTGTACTGGCCAAGAACAAACAACTGCTGGCTAGCGGTGTCGGTCAGACTTCACGTGTGGATGCATTGAAACAAGCCATTGAAAAAGCGAAGTCATTTGAGTTTGATTTGAATGGCGCAGTGATGGCCAGTGATGCTTTCTTTCCTTTCCCCGATTGTGTAGAGATAGCGGATAAGGAGGGTGTGAAAGCTGTTATCCAGCCGGGAGGCTCTGTAAAAGACGAGTTGACTTTCCAATACTGCAATGAACATGGCGTAGCTATGGTCGTTACAGGGATTCGTCACTTTAAACACTAAGATCATTGCAATTTACCATTTGCGGCTACAATCGGACTGTTTATACAGCATTGTTCAGTAAATGGTCAATTGCAAATGTCAATTGTAAATTGCTAAATTGTAAATGAATTTATGGGATTATTCTCCTTTACACAAGAGATTGCGATGGACCTTGGCACTGCCAATACCATCATTTTAAATAACGGGAAGATTGTAGTGGACGAACCTTCGGTCGTTGCGCTTGATCGCCGTACCGACAAGATGATTGCCGTAGGCGAACGGGCTAAAATGATGTACGAGAAGGAAAATCCGAATATTCGTACTGTACGTCCGCTACGCGACGGAGTTATTGCCGATTTTAATGCCTGTGAACAGATGATGCGCGGTTTAATAAAGAAAGTGAACATGGGTAATCGTTTCTTTTCTCCTTCTTTGCGTATGGTGATCGGAGTCCCCTCGGGTAGCACTGAAGTAGAGCTTCGTGCGGTACGTGACAGTGCTGAGCATGCGGGAGGACGAGACGTTTATTTGATTTTTGAACCTATGGCCGCGGCTATTGGTATCGGTATTGATGTAGAGGCTCCTGAAGGTAATATGATTGTTGATATAGGTGGTGGTTCTACAGAAATTGCCGTGATTTCATTGGGTGGTATTGTTTCCAACAATTCGATACGTATTGCCGGTGACGATCTTACAGCCGATATTCAGGAATATATGAGCCGTCAGCATAATGTGAAGGTTAGTGAACGTATGGCTGAACGTATCAAGATACATGTAGGTGCTGCCTTGACTGATTTGGGAGATGATGCTCCTGAAGATTACATTGTACGCGGGCCTAATCGTATCACTGCTCTTCCCATGGAAGTTCCAGTGTGTTATCAGGAGGTGGCGCATTGTTTGGAAAAGAGTATTGCAAAAATTGAAACAGCTATCCTTAGTGCATTGGAACAGACTCCGCCTGAACTTTATGCTGATATTGTTTTGAACGGTATTTATTTGGCTGGTGGTGGTGCTTTGCTGCGTGGTTTGGACAAGCGTCTGACAGACAAAATCAATATTCCGTTCCATATAGCCGAAGATCCTTTGCTGAGTGTGGCGAAAGGTACCGGTATTGCACTGAAGAATGTAGATCGTTTCTCTTTTTTGATGCGGTAAATAATTTGCTAATGAGGCAGTTTGCTAATTTGCTAATGCTATGCGGTATGGATAGTGCAGTACATTGGCACATTGGCAAATTAGCACATTGAACAATTAGTATTAATGAAAAATCTGCTGAATTTCTTTTTAAAGTATAATTACTGGTTTCTCTTTGTTCTTTTGGAGATAATCAGTTTTGCTTTATTATTCCGCTTCAACAGTTATCAGGGAAGTGCGTTCTTTACATCTGCTAATTTTGTGTCGGGAGCTATGTATGATGCAGCCAATAATGTTACCGGATATTTTCATTTGAAAACGATTAACGATGAGTTGGTACAGAAAAATGTGGAACTGGAATTGCAGTTGGAGAGTATTCGTAAAGCTTTGATTGAAGCGACGGAAGACAGCAGTGGTGTGGAACAGCTTAAGCAGGAAGCACTGGCAGGATATGATATCTTTAAGGCTAGCGTGATAAATAACAGTGTGACCCATGCTGATAATTATATTACACTTGATAAAGGAGAAGTAGATGGCATTCGTAGTGAGATGGGAGTGGTAAATGGAAGCGGTGTGGTTGGTATTGTTTATCTCACCTCTCCACATTACTCCATTGTCATTCCGGTATTGAATTCCAAAAGCAGTATTAGCTGTAAAATAAAACGGAGTGATTATTTCGGCTTCTTGAAATGGGATGGCGGTTCATCCGAATTTGCTTTTATAAAGGATATGCCCCGTCATTCATTATTTTCTTTAGGTGACACTATTGTAACCAGTGGACACAGTGCTGTTTTCCCTTCCGGCATTCCGGTGGGTACAGTAGATGATATTGCCGATAGTCACGATGGCTTGTCTTATTTGCTGCGGGTGAAACTATTTACGGACTTCGCCCGTTTGAATGATGTGCGCGTAATTGCTCAAAAAGGGCAGGAGGAACAATTGGAGTTGGAAAAGCAGGTAAAAACGATTAAGTAAGAAGGTTGATGTTGACTTATCTACAAAGAATAGAGTGGTTTATCGGACTGGTACTGTTGCAGGTGTTGGTGCTGAATCATATGCATATCAACGGGTATGCCACTCCTTTCTTTTTTATCTATTTTATTTTGAAGTACAATTCGGGAGTTAGCCGTAATGTCCTTATGATATGGGCATTCCTGTTGGGATTGGCAGTCGATATATTTGGCAACACTCCGGGGATGAATGCGGCTGCGGCCACTGTACTGGCTTTTATGCGTGAACCTATTTTAAGATTAGTCACACTCCGCGATAGCGTCGAGGATTTTGAACCAGGTATCAAAAGTATGGGATTCTCGCCTTTCTTCCGGTATATCTTATTATGTACTTTCTTATTTTGTACCATTTTACTTGTCATAGATACTTTTTCATTCTTCAATCTGCCTGTCTTATTGTTGAAAATATTGACAGATGCCTCAATAACCGTCATTTGTATATTGTGTGCTGAGGCAATCAGGAGGAAAAAATAGTGGAAAGAGATTATAATCTGGAGAAGCGGAAATATGTAATCGGTGCATCGGTAATCGTTATTGTGCTGATTTACTTGATACGTCTTTTTACCTTGCAGATTATGAGTGAGGATTATAAAAAGAATGCAGATAGCAACGCTTTTCTGAACAAGACACAATACCCTAGCCGTGGGGTAATGTATGATCGGAACGGTAACCTGCTGGTATACAACCAACTTGCCTATGATGTAACGATGGTGATGAAAGAGGTGCATAATCTTGATACGCTTGATTTATGTAAAACATTGAATATTACTCCCGGGTATTTCAAGAAGCGTATTCGTGAGATAAAGGACAGACGTTCCAATCCGGGTTACTCTCCATATACTCATCAAGTATTTATGACCCAGCTTTCGGCAGAAGAGTGTGGAGTCTTCCAAGAAAAGCTGTTCAAGTTTCCCGGTTTCTATATTCAGCGGCGTACTATCCGTCAGTATAATTACAATTCGGCTGCTCATGTTCTGGGAGATATTGCAGAAGTGTCCAAGGGGGATATTGAAGCGGATGATTACTATGTACGCGGTGACTTTATAGGGAAACAGGGGGTGGAACGCTCATACGAAAAACAGTTGAGGGGGGAGAAAGGAGTGGAGATATTACTGCGCGATGCCCGTGGACGTATTCAGGGACGGTATATGGACGGGAAATATGACAAGACTCCCGTTCCGGGGAAGAATCTGAAACTAGGTATAGACATAGAGCTTCAGATGTTAGGAGAGCGTTTGTTGGAAGGGAAGATAGGCAGTATAGTGGCTATCGAGCCATCCACAGGAGAAATACTTTGTATGGTATCTGCTCCCACTTTTGACCCAAGATTGATGGTGGGGCGCCAACGGGGTAAAAATCATCTGGAACTGGCGCGTGACAGTTGGAAACCATTGCTGAACCGTTCTATTATGGGGCAATTTCCACCGGGATCTACTTTTAAGACTACTCAGGCGTTGACTTTTCTGCAAGAAGGGATTATTACTCCTCAGACAGCCTATTCTTGCTATCATGGTTTTGTGTATGCCGGTCTTAGGGTGGGTTGCCACTCTCATGGGTCGCCCCTGCCTTTGGTGCCTGCCATTGCAACTTCCTGTAACGGTTATTTTTGTTGGGGGTTGTTTCACATGATAGGGGCAAAGAAGAAGTATGGTTCTGTACAGGCTGCCATGAATACATGGCGTGATTATATGGTTTCTATGGGATTTGGTTATCCTTTGGGAGTAGACCTTCCGGGTGAGAAGCGTGGGATGATCCCGAATGCTGCTTATTATGATAAGAACTATCGGGGATCATGGAACGGACTGACGATTATTTCTATCTCCATCGGTCAGGGGGAAGTGACGGCTACTCCGTTGCAGATTGCTAACCTTGGGGCTACTATTGCTAACCGGGGCTACTATATAACTCCGCATGTAGTGAAAGAAGTAGAAGACGAGCCGTTGGATACCCTGTATACGACCAAACATTATACTAAAGTAAGCCGTGAACATTATCAGACAGTAGTCGAAGGTATGCGTTCGGCAGTATTGGGAGGAACCTGCCGTAGTGCGAATATTCCGGGAATTGAGGTGTGTGGCAAGACAGGTACGGCGCAAAACCGTGGAAAGGACCATTCTGCTTTTATGGGGTTTGCACCAATGAATGATCCTAAGATTGCCGTGGTAGTCTATGTAGAGAATGGAGGTTGGGGAGCAACTTATGGTGTACCTATCGGTGCATTGATTATGGAGAAATATTTGAAAGGAGAACTTTCACCGGAAAGTGAGGCGAAAGCGGCGGAAATACAAAACAGACGAATAGATTATGGCATACACGAACGATAGTATATGGAAATCAGTGGACTGGATGACTATCTGCATTTATCTGATGCTGGTTATCTTTGGATGGTTCAGCGTATGTGGAGCCAGCTATGATTATGGTGAAATTGATTTTTTTAGTTTCGACACTCGTGCAGGAAAACAATTTGTATGGATCTGTTGCTCTTTGGGGCTCGGATTTATCCTGATGATGTTAGAGGATAAGTTATATGATATGTTTGCTTACATTTTATATGGAGGCATGATGCTGTTGTTGTTGATAACACCTTTTCTGGCAGAGGATACCAAGGGATCTTATTCATGGATAAAATTCGGACCTGTAAGTTTGCAACCGGCGGAATTTGCTAAATTTGCTACGGCTTTGGCTTTGGCTAAATTTATGAATGTCTATGGGTTTACAATGAGTAAGTTAAAGTATTCATTGCCTGTAGTAGGGATGGTGTTGCTGCCTATGCTGCTCATTATTTTGCAACGGGAAACGGGGTCGGCTTTGGTTTATCTGGCTTTCTTTTTTATGCTGTACCGGGAGGGGATGCCAGGTTCTATTTTGTTTGCTGGGATTTGCGCTGTGGTTTATTTTGTAGTTGGGATCCGTTTTGGCAATGAATTGATGGCGGATGACTGTACTTCCATCGGTGAATTTTCTGTGTTGCTGTTGATAGTCATTCTTTCTGCTTTATTAGTTAATAGTTATTGTAAAAAAGCATCGGTAGTGTGGTATATTGGAGGGGTTGGTGTTGGTGGTACCTTGCTGGCTTTATTATTTTCGTTTTATGTTATCCCTTTTGATATTACTTGGTTTCAATATGGATTGTGCGTAGTTTTATTGTTCTATTTGATCTTCCTTTCTATGCATGAACGTATGCGTAATTATTTTTATATTGCTCTATTTGCGGTAGGTTCAGTGGGATTCCTTTTTTCTGCTGATTATGTTTTCAATAATGTGCTAGAGCCACATCAGCAAATACGTATTAAAGTGGTACTTGGTATGGAGGAAGATTTGGCTGGGGCAGGATACAATGTGAACCAAAGTAAGATTGCTATTGGTTCGGGAGGCTTATGGGGGAAAGGCTTTTTGAATGGTACACAGACTAAACTGAAGTATGTGCCTGAACAGGATACAGACTTTATCTTTTGTACGGTAGGGGAAGAAGAAGGCTTTATAGGTTCGGCAGCTGTATTGTTTCTTTTTACCGGACTTATTTTGCGTCTTATTGTGGTGGCAGAGCGTCAGCATACTCGTTTTGCCCGTGTTTATGGATATTCGGTATTAAGCATTTTCTTATTCCATCTGTTTATTAATATAGGTATGGTTTTAGGACTGACCCCCGTTATAGGCATACCATTGCCTTTTTTCAGTTATGGGGGGTCTTCTTTGTGGGGATTTACGATCTTGCTTTTTGTATTCTTGCGTATTGATGCTGGGCGGGGAAAACGTTAGAGTTTATTGGTTTTCCAGTTTGCGCAACTGGATACCTATATCACTGATTCCCGTCAACGGGTTATCCCTCATGATATGGACGATGCGGAAAGTACGTGTGCTTCCTTCTGTACGGATAGGAATAAATGCTTTATAAGGCAGATTACATTGATATAATCCACAAAGACCATTTCCTGTTTTATTTCCAGCTTCGTCAACTAGAAAAAGTTGTAAAGTGTCTGTGACGTAAGTCAAAGTATCCTCTGTGTTATGGCTGACTCCTAACCAAATATCTCTGTAAGGATAAGATTCTTGATAACGGATGCCGATTTCTGCTTCGTAATTTCCGGCAGGGATAGAATTGGGCAGGGTATAAACAAGAGTATCACTTTTATTCCATCCGTCAAGGGGGACGGGGGTATAAGAGTGATAGATTATATTGTTTTGACAGGCTGCCAATATGATTATTGGCAGCCATGTCAGTTTATTCTTTAATTGATACAGGAGTTTGTGGCTTTTCATTCGGAATTTGGCTATTGTTTCCGTTGTTCTTGTTGTCATTTTCCTTCCCTCCTCCGTTATTCCGGTTTTCACTGCCTCCTTCATTATTACCATTATTGGGGCGGCGTTTATTGCGGTTCCGGTTTCCGTCTTCCCGATTTTCACGACTGCGTTCTTCCCGGCCGCGACTTTCCCTGTTGTGATTTTCTTCTTTAGGGCGGTTTCCGTTCTCTTCGCGTGGCTGCTGAGCTTTGTTTTCTTTAGGCTCTCTAGGTTGTTTGGGACGTCCTTCTCTAGGTGGCCGGTTTTCCTTGGGTTGTTGTGACCGGTTCTCTTTAGGTTGTTGCGGACGTCTGTTTTCATTGGGAATACTTTCTCCGTTATTACCGTTATTTTCCGGCTTACGTTTTTTCTTTCGGTTGCTGTTGTTGCCTTTTCGTTTATCGAATCGGGTTAAGCTTTCTTGTTCTACTAAATCGACAGGTTTTTGAGGTTCGTTCTTTTTTACTGATTCGGTTAAGCTTTCCGGTTTCTCACCACGTCGGTTCATATTAATAATTTCAAAAGCACGGCGTGCGGTGATGGTTACAGCATTAGCTATGAAATTTTTGTCAGTAGAGTACATGATAGTTCCCTTCAAAATATCCGCTTTGAAAAAATAGAATGTACCATCTGTCGTTTCTAAAGTCATTTCTTTGCTTGGAAGGCGTTTTTGGGATTCTACATAAGCGTCTACCTCATAGTTTAGGCAACATTTCAGTTTGGCACATTGTCCGGCTAACTTTTGAGGATTCAGAGAAATATCTTGATAACGTGCTGCACTGGTAGATACAGATACAAAATTTGTCATCCAGGTAGCGCAGCACAATTCACGTCCGCAAGGTCCGATACCGCCAATGCGTCCGGCTTCTTGACGGGCGCCAATTTGTTTCATTTCTATACGTACACGGAAAGCTTCGGCCAGTACTTTGATCAGTTGGCGGAAGTCTACGCGTTCGTCCGCGATGTAATAAAAGATAGCTTTGTTACCATCGCCTTGATATTCCACATCACCGATCTTCATGTCCAGGTTCAGATTTTTGGCTATCTGACGGGATCGGATCATTGTGTCATGTTCTTTGGCTTTTGCCTCCTCGTATTTTTCCATATCTACAGGTTTTGCCTTGCGGTAGATACGCTTGATTTCGGCATCGGGTTTGATGTTTGCCTTACGCATTTGCAAAGGTACCAATCTTCCCGTCAGGGTTACTGTACCGATATCGTGCCCGGGACTTGCTTCTACAGCTACTATATCTCCTTTTCCCAGCTTCAGTTTGTTGCTGTTCTTATAATACCCTTTGCGGGTATTCTTGAATTGAACTTCAACCATTTCCTGTTCCTCGGTGTTGCCGGGAATATCAGCCAGCCAGTCGTAGGTGTTCAGCTGCTTATCCTGTCGTCCGCAGCCTTTGCAACACAAACAGCCGCTTCCGTTCTTTAATTTGAATTCATTGTCCATAATTCTGTTTTAATTGAGAATTGAAAATTGAGAACTAAGAAATAAATGCCATGCAATTCTGTTATTTTTTAATACTCAATTCTCAATTTTTAATTTTTCAATAGCACAATCATTTTTAAAGAGAAATCAAAGAACACCATTTTGGGATTCACATTCTGTCCTATATGTAATTGTGCTTCACTAAGTTCGTCCATTATGCCCATCACATTCCGCTCATTGACAAACGGTGCAAAACGGGTGGAAAAATTTTGTTCTTCGGGATTCATATACACTAAATCACGTTGATGAAAGTTGTATATGAAGTTTTCTCGTATCATACGTTGGCAGTAAGCCAGAAAATTCTTCTGACGTTCACGCCCCATGGAGGCTACCGCATCGCTCCATTGTTTCATTTCGCGTATCTTCCGTTGATAGGAGAGACGCATCAAATTTATAAAGAGTTCAAAGAACAGTTTGTTCTCCTCACTCAGGTGTATGGTTTCCAGTGCTTTCAGAAAATTGCCTTCTGAGCGATGTGCTATATCGTCAGCATCTTCTGGTTGTAATCCATATTTGGTTTGCAATACTTTTGAAATCTCAGGTTCTTTGATCCCATGAATGTTAAATCGTTGGGTACGGCTTTGGATCGTTTGCAAAATGGCATCAGGCTCTTCGGATACTAATAAAAAGACAGTCATGGCAGGAGGCTCTTCCAGTAACTTCAGCAGTTTGTTGCTGCATTCCACATTCATCTTTTCGGGAAGCCATATAATCATGATTTTGTAACCGCCTTGACTGGATTTCAAACTGAGCTTTCGTACAATCTCATCGCTCTCTTTTACAAAGATTTGCGCCTGTTGGTTTTCTGCTCCCATCTCTTTCAGCCAATGGTTCAGATTAAAATATGGGTTCTGCAGGACAAAGTTGCGCCAGTCTGCTATGAAATCATCGCATACAGTATCCTTTCCGGCTTTTTTCTTGATAACAGGAAAAACGAAATGCAGGTCGGGATGTATCAGCTTATTGAATTTCACACAAGTGGGGCAAATTCCGCAGGCATCTTGTTCACCACGGTTTTCACAGCAGATGTAACGGGCATAAGCTATTGCCAAAGGTAACTTTCCTGTACCTTCGGGACCGCAAATCAGTTGTGCATGAGGGATTCTTCCTTCTTTTACCTCGGCTATGAGCCGCTGTTTTGCTTCCTCTTGTCCTATTACATCTTTAAATAACATTGCTTTTTATAGTCATTTATTTACTGTTTAATAAATTGCTTTTGCAACTTCCTTTACACTGTTCACGGCACTTACGGTATAGAAATGAATGCTGGGAACACCACAGGCTATTAATTCACGGCACTGGTGTATGCACCATTCTATGCCAAGACTTTCCGCTTCTTCATCTGTTTGACATTTCATCGCTTCGCTTGCCAGTTCCTGCGGCAAGTCTATCTTGAACGTCTTAGGTATCATGTTCAGCTGAGATAATTTGCGGAAAGGCTTGATACCCGGAATAATAGGCACGTTGATTCCTTCTTTTCTTACTTTTTCTACAAATTCGAAATATTTGCGGTTATCATAGAACATCTGTGTCACGGCATATTCAGCTCCTGCTTCAATTTTTTTCTTCAGCCAATAAATATCTTGTTCCATATTGGGTGATTCCTCATGTTTTTCAGGATAGCAAGCTACTCCATAACTGAATGGAGTTCCTGTTATCTTGATAGGGGAACCGTCTACAAATACGCCTTTATTGAAATCATTGATCTGCGCTTCCAGTTCTATGGCGTGGTTGTAACCGTTGTTTTCGGGTACGAAAGCTGATTCGTGTTTTGCCTTGTCACCACGCAGTACCAACAAGTCGGTGATGCCCAGGAATTGTAGATCTAACAATACATATTCTGTATCTTCGCGGGAAAAACCGCTGCACAGGATATGTGGCACTGTCGTTATATTGTATTTGTTCTGCAAAGCGGCGGCAACAGCAACTGTTCCGGGACGGCGGCGCTGGCGTGTACGTTGGTACAGCCCGTTTCCCAGCTCTTTGTACACATATTCGCTGCGGTGGGTTGTAATATTAATATATTTAGGGTCGAATTCGCGTAGCGTATCAACCGTTTTATATAGTTTTTCAATACCCGTTCCTTTCAGCGGAGGGAGAATTTCAAAAGAAAAAGCCGTATTGTCCGTGCTTTTTATTAAATCAACTACTCTCATCGTTCTGTCTCGTTCTCTTATGCCTTCTCGGGCGGAATTACATATTTGGGCAAAAATAAGAAAAATATCGTAGTTTATGGGGATGAAAAAGCGATTTATTTTATCTTTGTTCTATAATAAAGTGAAACATACGGAGAGAAAAGCATTTCCCTGCAGTTAAGCCGTGGTTTTCCATACTTGTCAGGGATACCGTCCGTGATGGTGGAGTAACATTTCTCATGATTACAGGCATTGTTCTCTTAGAGGATGACCTGTCAAACTTTACTGCATGGAGAATAAGTTGCAGATGGGATAAGTCCCGTCCTTGCAGGAGATGAAACAATTTGTAAACCTTTGTTTGGGGAAGTGGCAGAGGTTTATAGGAACGGACTGAACAGATTGGCGAACCAACCGACGAAGCGTTTCCATCCGGAGCGTTTTTTATATTCTTCCTTAGTGAGCAGAGTGCTGTCCAGCTTGTCATGGTCAAACATGGTACTCAGTTCATGTGTGGTTTCTTTGTCAAAAATAAAAGCGTTGACTTCATAGTCATAGCGTAGGCTCCGGCTGTTCAGATTCGTACTTCCCACAGTGCAGAACAGGCTGTCCACCATCATGATCTTAGAGTGATGGAACCCGCCATTATACACATAAATCTTTGCCCCTTTCTTACGCAGCTTGTTTGCTGTATAGAATGCGGCGTCGGGGGTAAAAGGAATATCCGATTTGCCCGGTATCATGATTTCTACTTCAACACCTCGCTTCAGAGCCCGTTTTATGGCTTTTTTAATGCTTGGAATGGGAGTGAAATAAGGGTTCACTATTTGTATTTTATCCTGTGCGGCATCAATGGACTTGATATAAGTCTGCCTCATCAGTTTGGGCTCTTTTTTCGGAATACGGTCTACAATAGCTACATTCTTATTTCCCTTGAAAGTAGAATCGTTTCGTAGGGGATAGTATTGGCTTCCGCTTATGTGTTGTTTAGTGCTTTTGTTCCACATAGTCAGGAAGATGTTCTGCAATTCGTTTACGGCATTTCCCTCTATACGGATATGCATGTCACGCCAGTCGCCTATTTCCGGCAGACCCTTTATGTAGTAATTGGCTATGTTCATTCCACCAGTATATCCTATTTTTCCGTCTATGACTACAATCTTGCGATGGTCTCTGTGCAGGGCATGATTGATATAGGGAAATTTGAAAGGGTCGAATTTGACAATTTCTATACCTTTGTCACGGATTGCTTTTATGTGTTTCTTTTTTAATGGCTTGTTGTTTGACAAGTTGCCGAAGGCATCAAATAAAGCTCTAACTTCCACCCCTTCTTTTACTTTTTCCCCCAATAAATCAAATAGTGCGTTCGCTATGGAATCGTTACGAAAATTGAAGTATTCTAAGTGGATATGATGTTTGGCATGCCGTATTTCTTCAAAGAGATCGATGAATTTGGCCCGACCGCTTTTTAATAATTTCAGTTTGCTGTTTTGGGTGATAGGAATGCCGGCGTCCTTTAAGAAGTTGATAACGGCAGAGTCGCTTGTATAGGCTGGTACAGTATCTGTTACCGCTATATGGATGTTGGTCACTTCTTGTGACTGCGCTGTTTTTACAGTGAAGGGTAAGATGAATAAAAGTATTAAATAAATATGTTTTTTTATATCAAACTTCATTGTTTTTTTTATTAAGGCTGCAAAGGTATTTATTATTCTAGGAATGAACAAGCCATCGGTATTATTTATGTTTAAAAGGGAGAAATAGAACAGTGTGGTCATTCTGTTTAAACAGTTGATAAATTGGGCGGTAGAAATTTAATGAAGACTGCTTTTTATTATTCTATTCATATCTTTCTTCAGGTTCGGTATAAACATCTGTAGTGTGTGTGAAAGAAGTTTGTCAGTCCGGCCTTTCTGCTGTTATGACATTCAAGAGGAGGAGATACTGAAAAAAATAATAACCTGTCAGCGGGATTAAAAGAATGCATATCGCATCTCCAGCCCTGTTGCATAAGCCTTTTCTGTCTTCTGATTAAACCTTTTTATACGGATGTATTCTATCTCCATAGCCTTTGGAATTATCTCCATAAGCTTTGGAGTTATCTCCCAAGGCTATGGAGTTTACTCCAAAGGCTTGCGGAGATAAAACACACGGGAAGAAAACCCTTAATCATAAGGTAGGAAAGGTCTGAGGATACATATAAAATCTTTTAGTGGCGAATCTGATGTATGTGCAGGCCATACATACATTATGTTCATTCTTATGTGTATGTATATGAACTTCCATACGTCCAGAATGAAATTCCACATCAGAAACGGGGGTGTTTTTTATCTTTGCCGACGCATCGTAAGCCGTCATTCCGTGGAGGTACAAATCCTTTATGGTGCTTTTTACGAGGAAAAAGTTTTGGAATGCTCTACTTTGTATCAAGCTGGAATAGTTTATAAAAAAGAGAATATATAACTGATAACCAATATGCTATGAGAAAATTATCTTGAAAATGTAGTGAGGGCATGAGAGCATGAATGAGAGTAAGTATTTTTACATTGATGTATAAGTGGTTTATAATTAGCTTGTTATGTTTGTTGTGAGGGCATGAGGGCATAAATGTTTCAAACTTTCTAGTGAGAAAGACTGGTGCGTCAAGAATATTTTGGGAAACTGACCCGGAAAATCCATTCTTGGTTTAACCAGTTTAATTCTGATATAAAAAAAGAGAGCTATTTTGATGTAACTCTCTTTTTTTCTTGGTGATCCGCTTGGGGCTCGAACCCAAGACCCCAACATTAAAAGTGTTGTGCTCTACCTGCTGAGCTAGCGAATCAATCCTTTGTTATTGCTATTCTTCTGAATTGCGAGTGCAAAGGTAGACTTTTTAAATGAAACATGCAAATATATTACCTGTTTTTTTTGAATTATTTCTCTTTGGTATTGCTTATTTGTTGATTGTCAGTCGTTTTTGTACTTTCGGAAAATTCTTTTTCTTTTATTCGTATATACCTTTGATAATAAGAGAGCATTAAACTGGTACAAGGTAGAGCAATAATCATTCCTACAATTCCCATTAACGCTCCCCAAACAGAGAGAGATAATAGGATGATGGCAGGATTCAGACCTGTAATTTTTCCCATAACCTTTGGTACAATTAGGCCATCTTGTATGATTTGCACGATACAGAATACCAAAAAAGCGCAAAATAATATCCACCAGAAATTCTCTCCTGTATCCGCTGCTTTCAGTAGTGCCAATAAGACGGTGGGGATGAAAGCGATGAGCTGAAGATAAGGTACCATATTGAGAAGTCCGATAAATAAACCGAAACCGATAGCTAATGGGAAGTCAATAATAAGGAAACCTATACTGAATAGAATTCCTACACAAAAGGCAACAAATGCCTGGCCGCGAAAATATTTGTTCATTCCATCTTGCACATCAGTAACAATGCGTATTGTCATTTCACGGTGTTTGATAGGAACCAGTTTAATCCATCCTCGCGCAATGGCTTCATAATCCAATAAAATAAAGAAGGTATAAAGCAGGATAATGAATGAGGTAAATACGCTGACCACAATATTGACGGATTGGGTCAACAAGGCCCATACTTGTGGAAGCACATTACGCATAGTATTTGCGAAGTTGTTTTCGTTCAGTGCTTCATGTATTTTCAGCATATCTATATGTTCTTTTATGAAATTGGCCACAGTGCCGGGAATAGCTGCTTGCTTGGAACCTTCGATAAAATATTCGGTAAGCAGTTCTTTCAGCTTGCCGAATTCTTCAATGATAGGTGGAACAAGTCCGATAAATGCTAGTGTGATAATGGATAATAATACTAATAAAACAACAAATATGGAGATAACCCGATTCTTCAGACGCAGTTTATGCTGGAAGAAAATAACCATCGGGTAGATAAGATAAGCAATAAGCCATGCCACGAAAAAGGGGAGTAGCACTCCGCTAAGCTGATTTACTAAGTATAGAATGCCGATAATGACAACCGCTGTCAATATTCCACGGATAAAACTGTCGAATGTTATTTTTTTCTGCAGCATAAAGCATATGTTATTTATTTTCAGTTTCTTCTTTCAAGGACTCCATATAGCAGGCTCGGCAAAGCGGTTCATAATCAGCCTTTTCTCCCAATAAAACCCGCTTGTCACTTTTGGTGATTCGATGAGTGGCATAGGCTAGATTTCCACATTTCACGCAAATGGCGTGAACTTTGGTTACTTCATCAGCGATAGCCAGCAGGGCAGGAATAGGACCAAAAGGAATTCTTTTAAAATCCATGTCCAATCCTGCTACAATGACTCGTATGCCATTGTCGGCCAACTGGTTGCAAACATCAACCAGGCCTTCATCAAAAAATTGAGCTTCGTCTATTCCCACTACGTCTTTGTCTGATGAGAAAAGTAGGATACTGGCAGAAGAATCGATGGGGGTGGATGCAATGGAATTACTGTCATGTGATACGACTTCTTCTTCTGAATAGCGTGTGTCCATGGCCGGTTTGAATATTTCAACCCGTTGACGGGCAAATTTCGCTCTTTTTAAACGGCGGATTAGTTCCTCGGTTTTACCTGAGAACATAGAACCGCATATTACTTCTATTCTTCCTCTTCTACGCGTTTCCTGAATGTGGTCTTCTGAAAAAACTACCATAATTTTGATGTAACAATATAGATTAATTTTAGGTACAAATGTACGATTTGTACCTCGAAAAAGGACTATTTTCACTCGGAAATTTATTAATAAAAGATATAATGTTAAACTAAAGTGCAACATCTGTTAAATAATGGAGGCAATTAACTTTATTCATTTAATTTCTTTCTACATTTGTTCCATTATAACAGAATGCAATTGTTTTATGGGAAAACTGTATGTCGTACCTACTCCTGTAGGAAATTTAGAGGATATGACTTTCCGTGCCATCCGTGTGTTGAAAGAGGCTGATTTGATATTGGCGGAAGACACGCGTACTTCGGGCATTCTTTTGAAACATTTTGAAATTAAGAACGCCATGCAGTCTCATCATAAGTTTAATGAGCATAAAACAGTGGAAGGTATTGTGAATCGTATCAAAGCAGGCGAAACTGTTGCTTTAATATCTGATGCTGGAACTCCTGGTATTTCTGATCCCGGATTTTTGATAGTGCGTGAGTGTGTGAAGAATGACATCGAAGTGCAATGTTTGCCTGGAGCTACTGCTTTTGTACCTGCGCTGGTGGCGTCGGGATTGCCTGATGAACGTTTCTGTTTTGAAGGATTCTTGCCACAAAAAAAAGGAAGAGTGACCCGTTTGACTTCTTTACAAGAAGAAAAACGGACGATGATATTTTATGAATCACCTTACCGTTTGGTGAAAACCTTAACTCAATTTGCCGAGTTTTTCGGTGCCGAAAGGCCTGTTTCCGTATGTCGTGAGATTTCAAAAATTCACGAAGAAAGTGTTCGGGGCACATTAACTGAAGTTATAGCGCATTTCACTCAAAACGAGCCGCGAGGTGAAATTGTAATTGTACTCAGTGGGAAAGAGGACTAAAAATGAATAAACTTAAAATGTAAAGCAAATGAAAAAACTAGTATTTTTATCGTTGTTATCTGTAGCTTTATTGACTTCATGTGGTAATGGAGCTCAGAAAGATGCCTTGAAGGCTCAAAATGATTCTTTGATGGTGGAACTGTCAAACAGAAATGCTGAATTGGACGATATCATGGGTGCTTTCAATGAAGTACAGGAAGGTTTTCGTCAGATAAATGAGGCTGAAAATCGTGTAGACTTACAGAGTGGTTCTATTCGTGAGAATAGTGCTGATAAGATAAAAGAAGATATTCGCTTCATCAGTGAAAAATTGCAGTCAAACCGTGAGCAGATTGCGAAACTGGAGAAGCAATTGAAGAATAGTCAGTATAATTCCGCTCAGTTGAAGAAAGCTGTAGCCAACCTGACGAAGGAGTTGGAAGCTAAACAGCAGCAGATTGAGACTCTGCAGGCTGAATTAGCTTCAAAAAATATTCGTATCGCTGAGCTGGATGATGCTGTAGCTGGTTTAAGCCAGAATGTAAGTGAACTGACCGCTGAAAATGAAGCGAAGGCTGCAACTGTAGCCAGCCAGGATAAAGCTTTGAATGCTGCCTGGTTTGTTTTTGGAACAAAATCTGAATTGAAAGACCAGAAAATTCTTGAAAAAGGTGATGTCCTGAAAAGTGCGGACTTTAATAAGGATTATTTTACTCAGATTGATATTCGTACTGATAAGGAAATCAAGTTGTATTCTAAACGTGCTGAATTGCTGACTACACATCCGGTAGGTTCATATGAACTAGTGAAAGATGCAAAAGGGCAACTGGCCTTGAAAATTACAAATCCTACTGAATTTTGGAGCGTATCACGTTATCTTGTTATTCAGGTGAAATAAGAGAATTTAAATTATTGTTTTGTGAAAGGGTTGTGCCGTGAGTGACGCAACCCTTTTTTAATCTGCTTTATGTTGTATGTATAGAAGTATATTTATTGATTTGGATGATACAGTATGGGCTTTTACTGAAAACGCTCGTGATACATTCCAAGATATGTATGATAAATATCATTTTGATCGTTATTTTCGTTCTTTTTCTCATTTTTATACCTTGTACAGCGGGAAGAATGAGGAGTTGTGGAATGAATATGGTGCTGGTAGGATTACAAAAGATGAGTTGAATGAGCAAAGATTTTCCTATCCGTTGTTGCAGGTAGGAGTTACAGATAAAGCGTTGGTAAAAGCCTATTCGGATAATTTTTTTGATGATATAATTTACAAGAAGAAACTAATGCCTCATGTAAGAGAAGCTTTGGAATATTTGGCATCCAGTTATAATCTGTATATTTTGTCCAATGGATTCAGGGAATTGCAGGAACAGAAGATGCGTTCTGCCGGTGTGGAAGGGTATTTTAAGAAAATTGTTTTGTCAGAGGACATAGGAGTACATAAACCGTTTCCGGAGATTTTTTATTTTGCCATGTCGGCTACACAGTCCGAGCTACATACTTCTTTAATGATTGGAGATAACTGGAAGAATGATGTTGAAGGTGCGAAAAACGTAGGGATGGGAAATGTTTATTATAATATAAAAGGTGAGAGGGGCTTGCCTTTTAAACCTGGTTTTGATATGAGGGATTGGCAGGATATCGCTTCTTTCTTATGAAATTGAATGGAAGATGTTGATGGATAATTCTGTTGGCACAAACAATGTATTTGTATAAGGAGTGTCAGGTATTTGTTTCAAAGGGATGCTCCTGTGTATTGGAACATCCCTTGATAAGCATTTTTTTCTTTCAACTCCTTCCTTTAAAGATTATTTGAGAATTAGCGGAGTTGAATTTTTATTTAGTAACCTGGATTTTGTTGAGCTTTTAAAATAGGGTTAGCATTGGTTTCACTGACAGGTATTGGTAAAATCGCTCTAAAATAAGAACGGTCGAATACTTGTGATTCTTTATTTATAGAATAATGCCAACCTTTCTCATCTTCATTGGTATAACGTGTTATTGTTTCATTATTACGCATGGCGTCAAAGAAACGTTGTCCTTCACCTACTAATTCTTTACGACGTTCCAATAAGACTCTTTCTAGAGTAGCGGTAGACTCTGTAACTAATTGTTTTGTATCATCTGTACGGTTTTTAATAATTTCATTCAGATATTTAACTGTAGAAGCTTTGTCATTCAACTTAGCTGCAGCTTCTGCTGCATTTAAATACACTTCTGACAAACGAAGAATAGGTAAATTGTTTAATCGCATATCCCCTAAACTTCCCATTGGGAATTTATTGATAAAGATACGATTGTCTCCATAGGTCTTATACATATCGGTCGGTTTTCCACTGTCATCTGTTTTCAATTGTACCGGCAGAATCACATCCAAGCGAACATCACTTGGATCTTGAGCTAACATATCAACAAATGATTTTGTGCAAATAGCATCGGCATATCCATCTTCATGATATAAATATGCAATACCTTCACGGTCTGCCCAGTCGTCAGAGCCGCTATTGACAAGTTCAAAAATCATTTCATTGATATGATTGGCGTTGTTTTTATCCCAAGCGTTTGCATATTGAGCCTTTGTCCATAGGCTATAAGGAGAATTTTCGATAATGTTTTTTGCTATATCTAAAGCCTCCTGGTTTTTACCCATGTATATATACACGCGTGTAAGTAGAGCTTTGGCAGCCCATTCGTCAATAAATCCTTGATTGTCTCCAGCTGATTTAGAAACATTTAAGGCTTTGGAGTCAATGGCTTCGGTTAAATCTTTTACAATTTGGGCATATACTTCGGCCACTGTATTACGTCCGGGAATAGCACTGGCATTCAAAGGATCTATCGGGGTGGTCACAATGGGTACTCCCATTGAAGCTCCATAATCAAAAGAATAAGGCATACCATATACTTTTACCAAATCAAAATGTACCAAGGCGCGAACAGATTTTGCCTGTGCATAGATGTTGTTCACATTTGCCTGATTCTTTTCGGCATCTGTTATTTTGTTATTTTCTACGGCTTCTATCAAACGGTTGGCACGGCGTAATACATTGTATTGTACATTCCACATGTTGGGAGCATCGTCAATGGTGTATTTCATTTCGTAACAACTGGAAGAGCGCATTCCTTGTGTACGTGCCTGCATGTCATCTCCCCGGACGTCACCATAGTAAAACATACGTGCGGCATAATACTGTGTATAGGTAGAGTTTCCCTGCAGACCATCATACATACCATACAAAGCGGTTTTTGCATCATTGTAATTTGTGATGGCAGAATTACTGGGAATACTATCTGATGGTGTCAGATCTAGCCAATCGTTTACACACGAAGTCAATGCAATGGTTGCCATCGTGAAAACTAGAGATTTATATATTTTTTTCATTTTGTTCTCTTTATTTTTTAGATTATATGTTGAATAAGATTTCTGGATAATGGAATTTTAATATCCTGTTTCTTATTCTGTATAAACTTTATAATTAATAAATTAGAATCCAACTTCTAAGCCAAATGTAATGGTTCTTAAAGCCGGTGTTTCAAATGTACATAGTCCATCAACGGGTGTTTCCGGATCAACATATAAACCATCTGATTTCCATGTCAACAGATTGTTTGCAGAAACGAAAGCCCTTAATTTGTTGATTCCCCACTTTTGAGATACTTTGGAAGGCATAGTGAAACCTAATGTGATATTTTTGATGCGCAAATGATCTGTAGACATCAACCAACGAGATGATGCGATATTAGTATTTCCATATGCAAACTGAGGTAATTTAGCATTATCGCCCGGTTTTTTCCAAGTGTCTTCTATTTTGTAATAAGCAGGTACGTTACCCAAATAATTATATGTACCTCCGTTAGATTGCAACCAAGTCGCATAGTCATAAGCATGGCCTCCTAATGAGTAGGTTAATGTCATATTGAAATCAATAAACTTCCAGCTTACAAAGTTTGTGAGACCACCCTGTACGGTAGGTTCAACTGATCCTATGATTGTTTTATTTGCTTGTGCGGAGTTGGTAGTTGTCTCTCTGCTTCCATCTTCTCCGTTTATATAATATAATTCTTTACCTGTTGCAGGATCAACTCCTGCATATTCATAAGCATAAATAGAATAGTATGGTTCCCCAATACGATGAATGGATACACCGCTAATCATTTCGTTCTGTTCACCATCCAACTTTGTTAATTTGTTTTTATTGTGGCTGATGTTGAATGTGGTAGTCCATGTCAAATTGTTGTTTTGAATATTCGTTGATTTGATTTCAAACTCAAATCCCCGGTTTCTCATTGAGCCTACATTCATCAATGTATTAGCAATACCACTCCCGTCAATAATGCCGGGTACAGCAGATATAGCTCTATCCATCAACAAGTCTTTAGTTTCACGATTGTACCATTCGAATGTTAAAGCCAGACGATTCCACAAAGTTAAGTCCAGACCTATATTTGTTGCATAGTTCTTTTCCCATTTCATATTAGGATTCTCGATACGATTTTCTGCAGAACCAGCTCCTTTATTATAATTGTATCCAAATCCGAAAACACCCAAATAACCATAATAATCAGATGGCTGTGTACCATTTACACCGTAAGAAGCACGTAACTTGGCATCAGTAATTACTTCTTTTATATTTTCCATGAAAGATTCACTGGTAATTCTCCACGAACCGGATACAGACCAAAAATCACCCCATCTGCTTTCTCTAGATAAACGTGAACTTCCGTCACGACGGAAACTGGCACTGAAATAATATTTATTTTCATAATCATAGTTCAAACGTCCTAGAAATGATGTCATACGATATCTTTGTACACTGCTGGATGCACGGGTATTACCTGCATTTTCTATTTCCGGCAGATAAGATGGATAGGTGTTTCCGTTAGCATATACATAATCATATTTGTAATCTTCTGTTTCAAAGCCAATTAAAGCGTCTAAAGTGTGCTTTTCTGCAATTACTTTGTTATATGTCAATTGAGTTTGGGTATTCAATTTCGCACGGTTTCCCATAACACGCTGGTAAACTCCATTAGAAGAACGTCCGTCATTTGAGCGGGGATCCCACCAAACACGTTCATTGTTTTGATTGAAATCATAACTGACTACCTCTTTTATGTTTAAGTTGTCCCAAATGTTCCATGTTGCAGAAAGAGAACCTAAAAAACGGTTTATTGTACTTCTGTTATAATTATAGGCTTCTGTTTGTATAGGATTGGCACCATTTAATGCCGGGAAGTTTGTGCTGAAAGAACCATCTTCATTATACGGATATGTAGAAGGAGAGGCAGTCATTGCATAGCACATGATGGGGCTGGCAAAACTGGTCCCTTCGTTGTTTACGTTTTGAGTGGAGTTGGTAAACATTGTGTTTGCCTCCAGTGTCAAACGATTGGCTTGATGAGTTACATTGGCACGTCCGGTAAAGCGTTCATAGCCGGAAACGTTTGTAATACCTTCCTGTTTAGTATAAGCAAAGGAAGTATAAAAACGTGTTTTTTCGCTTCCTCCTTGTGCGCTTACTTCATAATTTTGGTGACTTCCGTTGCGGAATAAGACGTCTTTCCAGTCTGTATAACCCGACCATGGTCTTGCGGCGAAGTCTTCAATATTCTTATCTGCGAAGGCTTTTGCAGCTGCTTCGTCATTACCATTGTTTAATGCATAGTTTGCAAGTCCCAGATGTAGTATTTCACGTCTGTCTTCTCCATTTAAGATCGGACGGTAGTTAATGGCCATGTTGGAAAGTCCCCAATCTGCTCTTAAATTGATTTTTGTCTTGCCGGATGCCCCTTTTTTAGTTGTGATAACAATTACACCGTTGGCAGCACGAGAACCGTAAAGTGATGCAGCGGCGGCATCTTTTATCACGGTCATAGATTCGATATCGTTGCTGTTTAATGTAGCCATAAGGCTGTTACCTGAATCTGCGTATGAGAATTCACTAACATTGCCATTCAGCATAGGGACTCCGTCAATAACGTACAATGGCTCATTGCTGGCATTGATAGAACCCATACCACGAATACGTACAGAAGCGACAGCTCCGGGTTGTCCTGAAGTTGATGTAATTTGTACACCAGATACAGAACCCGCTAAACGATCCTGAACACTAACTGTAGGGATATCTTGTAATTTCTCTGTTGATACATTAGAGGCTGATCCTGTAAATGATGATTTTTTGAAATTACCATATCCTGTTACTACCACTTCTTCAAGCACTTCGGCATCCGACTTCAAAGTAATATTGACAGTCTGTTTTATAGCCACTTCTTGTGTAGCCATTCCGATAAAGGAAACTACCAAAGTCTTTGCAGAACTAACAAGACACAGAAAGTGCTT